>JAYRTA010000035.1:4217-9933 GCA_041919875.1 Arenimonas sp. | reverse complement strand
GGCGTCGAGCAGAAAACGCGCCTGCACCAGGTATTCCTCGCCCTCGGGCGAGCGCACGCGGACGCTCGGCCGCTCGCCGTCCACGTCCACCGACAGCACCTCGTGCCGGAAGCGCAGTTCGGCGCCCTGCTTCTGCGCCTCGCGCGCCAGCACGTGGTCGAAGTCGGCGCGCTGCACCTGGTAGGTGGTGCCCCAGCCCTCGCTGTGCTTGTCGCGGAAATCGAAGGCGGTGCGCTTGTCGCCCCAGGCGAAGGCGGCGCCGTTCTTGTACTGGAAGCCGGCCTCGACCACCGCCTGCAGCATGCCCGCCTGCTGGATGTACTCCATCGACTGGGGCAGCAGGCTCTCGCCGATCGAGAAGCGCGGGAACTGCTCCTTCTCCAGCACCAGCACCTGGCGGCCCTGGGCGCGCAGCAAGCCCGCCGCGACCGAGCCGGCCGGGCCGGCGCCGATGATGAGGATGTCGGTGTGTTCGGTGCGAAGGTCCATGGCGGGCTCAGGCGACGGTCGGTGGGAGTATCGGGGGCGCGGTGCGCGGGCGGAAGCACGGGCTGAGCAGCCAGACGATGGCCAGGCCCGTGCCCAGCACCAGGCCGAAGCTGCGCAGGGCCGGCGTCGACGACAGCGCCAGCAGCCCGAACGCGAGCCAGGTGCTGGCGGCGCCGACGCAGATGGCAAGCCAGCTGGCCGGGTCGTCTTCGTGTTCGAGCAGGAAGATGCCGTAGTCCACGCCCACGCCCAGCAACAGCAGTTGCGCCAGCACGCCGAACAACTGCAGCGGCTCGCCGATCCAGCCCAGCAGCGCCAGGCTGCCCAGCGCGGCCAGGACGGTGGGCGCCAGGGCACGCCAGGCGCGCCCCCGGAAGCGCCAGGCCAGCGCCAGCGCGACGGCGGCGTAGCCGGTCAGCAACAGCCAGCCCAGCGTTGCCCGGTAGTGGCCGAGCAGGCGCGAATAGTCGCGGGTGCGGTCCACCCAGCGCACGCCGGGCAGGCCCGCGGCGAGGGCTTCGATCGCCTCGGCGCGCGCGGGCGTCAGCCCCGACACCAGCACCAGGCTCGACCACTCCCCATCCTGCCCGCCCAGCCACAGCCCGCGCAGGGGTGCCGAGGCAGGCAGCGCGAGCCAGCGTTCCGGCTCCAGCCAGGCCGTGCGGGCGTCGCCGGCGTCGGGGGCCTGGCCGAGCACGCGTGCGGCCCCGGCCAGGGCCTCGCCCTCGGCGCGTTCGACCAGGGACTGGCGCAGGCGCTGTCGCGCCAGCGAGGGCAACTGCTCGCTCACTGCGCGCCAGGCGAGGCCCGTGCCCGCGGCGTCGAGGGCGTCGAGCAGCGCCTCTTCCCGCTCCAGCAGGGCCTGCGGATCCGCCGCGCTCACCTGCAGGAACTGCGCCGGGCTGGGCAGGTCCAGGCGCTGGCCCAGTTCGCGCTCGGCGGCGAGCAGCGCCGGCGGCGAGGATTGCAGGCTGCGCAGGTCGTCCTGCACGCGCAGCTGCGCCAGGCCGGCGCCGATCACGCAGGCCAGGCCCACGCCCAGGACCGCGCCCCGCCGGCCGGCGGGCCAGCGTGGCCAGGACGCGAGGCTGGCGCCGACCGCACGCGCGAATCCACTGGCGCGCACCGGTCGCCGGTCCAGCCACGGGAACCAGAGCATCACCGTCAGGAAGGCGCCCACCAGGCCCGCCGCGGAGAACAGCGCCATCTGGCGCAGCCCCGGCATCGGCGCCAGGCCCAGGGCCAGGTAGGCCAGCACGCTCGTGCCCAGGGCCAGCGCGAGCACCGGCGCCAGGCGCCGCAGCAGAGTGCGCGGCGGCAGCGTCGGCTCGGCCTGCCGCGAGGCGAAGTAGTGGATGCCGTAGTCCTCGGCCACGCCCACCAGGCTGGCGCCGAACACCAGGGTCAGCAGGTGCACCTGCCCGAACACGGCCGCCGTCGCCGACAGGCCGCACAGCACACCCACGAGCAGCGACAGGCCGACCAGCAGGATCGGGCGCAGGCCCCGGAAGGCCAGCCAGGCCAACAGCAGCACGGCGGCCAGCGAGCCCAGGCCGATGGTGTTGATCTCGCCGTGCGCGCGGGCGGCGGCGGCTTCCGCATGCAGGGGCACGCCGCCAGCGGGCGCGTCCACCGGCCCGCCGGCGGCGTCGCCGGCGGCGGCGCGCGCGTGGTCGAGCGCGTCGAGCAGGTGCCGCTGGCCATCGAGCCGGAAACCCGGCGAGGTGAGTTCGTAGCGCAGCAGGATCGAATCGCGACCGTCTTCGCGCAGCGCCAACCAATGTTCACGCAGGCCCAGGCGGCCGGCCTGCGCCTGCAGCCAGGCCGGCCACAGGCCGAGCGGATCCTCGCGCCAGGACAGCGCGCCGCCGCCGCCGGGCCCGAGCAGGCGTGCGAGTGCAAGATCGCCCAGCGCCCGGGCGTCGGCCTGCCGGAGTTCGCGCTCCTGCGCACGCGTCAGCAGGCCGCGGCGGTATGGCGCCAGCGCGTCGACCTCATCGCCCTGCCCCGCCGGCGCGCGCCGCAGCCGCCCGTCGGCCGCGGCCAGCACGGCCGCGTCGAAAGCCTGTGCGCCCTGGCGCGTGGCCTCCCAGGACGGTGCCGACAGCAGCACGACGACCTGCTGGGCGGTCGTCGCGGCCAGGCGTTCGGCGGCAGCGTCCACGCGCGGGTCGCCGCCGCCGGGCAGCAGCGCGAAGACATTGCTGTCGAGCCGGCCTTCGCGCCAGAACCCGGCCTGTTGCCAGGCCAGCGCCAGCACCGCCAGCAGCCAGGCCAGCGCCAGCCACGTCCCTGCCCGGCGCAGCGCCTCAGCCAAGGCGCGCGTCCTCGTCGGCCGTCGGCGCCGTCGCATCCTCGATGGCATCGAAGCGGATCATCGTGCGGTCGCCGTTGGCCTCTTCGATCTCGACATCGCGCACGTGCCGGTCCCCGGCCAGGCGCAGCCGCCGGAACGCCGACTGCATCGGTCCCGGGCGCGGGGTCAGCGACAGACTCCAGCGTTCGCCGTCCACCGATTCCTGGAGCACGAAATCCGCCTCGAGCACCTGCAGGTCGCCGCCCAGCAAGGCCAGCAGCAGCGCGGTGGCGGCGGCCGCGCCGGGCGAGGACGCCCCATCGAGCAGCAGGGTGCGGCGCCCGTCCGGCGTGCGTGAGCTCAGTTGCCCCTGGGCCAGCACCGCCTCGCTGGCGAAAGGTTCCCGCGTGTCCCAGGCCAGGCCGCGCCCGCGCACCAGCAGGAAGCGGCCCGACGAGCGCAGCGGTCGCTGGAATCCGGCGACGTGCTTTTCCTGGACGAACTCGCCGCGCAGCACCGGCACCTGCACGAGCCGCGCCTGCACTCCCGGTGCCGGCGCCGCCTGCGTGGGGCCCGCGGCGGCCAGCACGACGGCCAGCAGGTACGCCGCCCGCCGGTTCACGGCAGCCTCCCGAGTTTGCGCGCCAGCACCGGCGGCGATACGAAGCACATCTCGCCGGTGGCCAGGTCCACCGCCACCTGCACGGTGCTGGCGCGGGTGAGCACGTCGCCGGAGTCGGCATCGGTCACGAGGTAGTCGATCTTCATCCGGTGTTCCCACTCCACCAGCGTGGCGCGGATGGCCAGGCGCTGGCCGAAGCGCGCCGGCCGCACGTACTTGCTGCGCAGGTCCACCACCGGCCAGGCGTAGCCCGAGTCGCGCATCTGCGGGTAGTCGTAGTCGAAGCCCTGCAGCAGGGCGCAGCGGGCCAGCTCGAGGTACTTGAGGTAATGGCCATGCCAGACCACTTCCATCGGGTCGAGGTCGTGGAAGGCGGGGCTGAGCTCGATCTGCGCGCTTCGCTCAATCGGCATACAGGCTCCAGGCGCGGCCGCGGATGGCCGCCAGCAGGTGTCCCAGTTCGCGGTCCAGGGCCCGGTCCTCGACCACCAGCGGCAGGCGCGCCGCGAGCTCGTCCGCCATCGCCTGGGCCTCGGCCGAGAGCCGCGGCGCGCCGTCGATCGCGCGGCGCAGGGCCAGGCCCTGGCGCGCGGTCACCAGCAGGGCCGCGGCCACCTGTTCGCACAGCTCGAGCACGCGCAGGGCATCGCGCGCGGCGATCGTGCCCATGCTCACCTTGTCCTGGTTGTGGCATTCGGTGGACCGCGAGAACACCGAGGCCGGCATCGCCAGCTTCAGGGCTTCGGCGGTCCAGGCCGAGGCGCTGATCTGCAGGGCCTTGAGCCCGTGGTTGATGGCGGCGCGCCCGCCCTCGGCGGCCGAGAGGTTCGCCGGCAGGCCATGGCTGTAGCGGGCGTCCACCAGCAGGGCCATCTGCCGGTCGAGCAGATCGGCCAGGTTGCCGGCCAGGTTCTTGAGCGCATCCATGGCGAAGGCGATGTGCCCGCCGTAGAAATGGCCGCCATGGAGCACGCGCTCCTGGTCGGGTTCGACCAGCGGGTTGTCGTTGGCGCTGTTGAGTTCGTTCTCGAGGAAGGCGCGCAGGGTCGGCTGCATGTCCTCGAGCACGCCGATCACGTGCGGGGCGCAGCGCAGCGAATAGCGGTCCTGCAGGCGCTGTTCGTTGCGCGCCGGGGTCTGGCTCGAGAGGTCGGCGCGCAGGCGCGCGGCCACGCGCTGCTGGCCCGGGTGCGGCTTGGCGGCGAACAGGGCCTGGTCGAAGTGGTGGGCGTTGCCGGCGCTGGCGACGACGTTGAAGGCGGTGATGCGGGTCGCCAGCCGGCCCAGGTAGTCGCCGCGCTCGAAGGCCAGGCAGGCCAGCGCGGTCATCACCGCGGTGCCGTTCATCAGCGCCAGGCCTTCCTTGGGCCGCAGGCGCAGCGGCGCCAGGCCATGCAGGGCCAGGGCGTCGCCGGCGGGCATGACCCGGCCTTGGTGCCAGCACTCGCGCTCGCCGCACAGGACGGCGGCCACGTAGGACAGCGGCGTCAGGTCGCCGCTGGCGCCCACCGAACCTTCGGCCGGGATCCGCGGCAGGATGTCGTGCGCCAGCAGGGCCTCGAGCTGGCGCAGCAGGCCCACGCTCACGCCCGACAGGCCCTGCGCCAGCGACTGCAGGCGCACCAGCAGCACGGCGCGTGTTTCCTCCGGATCGAGGAATCGGCCCAGGCCGCAGCCGTGGTAGGCGTACAGGTGGTGCGGCAGCTCCTCCACCAGGGCCGGGGGGATGGCGACCGTGCAGGAATCGCCGTAGCCGGTGCTGACACCGTAGACCACGCCGTCCTCGGCGATCAGGCGGTCGATGAAGTCGGCGCCGCGGGTGATGCGCGCCAGGAAGGCCGGTTCGTCGGAGAGGCGCACGCGGGCGCGGCCCCTTGCGACGGCGGTGACGTCCTCGATGCGCAGGGGGCGCCCATCGATCGTCAGCGGGCGGAGGTCAGCGGTCGCGGCCATGCGTGGCGGAGTCCCAGAACGGATAGAAGTTGAACCAATCGTAGGGTGAGCGACGGGCCGATTGCTCGAGCCAGGCGGCAAAGCCGGCCGCGTGCGTGTCCAGGGCGGCCTGCCGGTTGGCACGCGGCAGTTCCACCCGGGGGGCCAGCGGGCTTATCCGGGCGTGGTAGCCGTCGGCCTCGTGCAGGCAGGACAGGCCCCAGACCGGGCAGCGCAGCACCGAGGCGATCAGCCAGGGGCCGGCCGGGAAGTCCGCCGGCGCCCCGAGGAAATCGGCACGGGCCAGGCGGTCGCCCTGCACCGGCACCCGGTCGGCGGCGGGGGGGCGGTATTCACCCGCCGCCGCCCCCACGGCC
>JAYRTA010000035.1:0-4207 GCA_041919875.1 Arenimonas sp. | reverse complement strand
ATGAATTCCCCGGCCGCGACCCGATCGGCCAGCGCCATCGCCGTGGGCGCCGAAAAATCGGTGACCTGCACCAGATGGACGCCGGCGCCGGGGTTGAGCCGCTCGAGGATGCGGTTGAAGCGCCGGGCGTGCGCGGTGTGCACCAGGATGCTCACGCGCAGTCCCTCGCGCCACCCGGCGGCCACCTGCATCAATTCCAGGCAGCCCATGTGCGCGGTGGCGATGAGGCCGCCCTGCCCCGCCCGCGCGGCCGCGAGCATGGCCTCGTGGCCGCTGAAGCGCACCTGCGCGCGCGGGTAGCGACCGCCGATGGCCAGCATCTTGTCGAGCAGGGTTTCGGCGAACCAGGTGAAATGGCGCAGCGAATGCCGCCAGCCCGGTGTCCGGCCCAGCGCGCCCGTGGCCGCCTGCAGCCGGCGCAGGTAGTCCAGCGACGCGCGCCGCGCCACCGGGCGCGCCAGCCAATAGCCCAGCACCACCGGATACAGGCACAGGCGGAAGGGCCAGCGGCCGAACAGCCGATGGATGCCGTAGAGCAGCCAGGTGCCCGAGACAAAGGTCGATTCGCCCAGCTGGGCCCAGTGCGAGGCCTTCATCGCCGCACCTTGCGCGCCAGCAGCCGCGGCAGCCGGCGCAGCATCCCGAAGAACAGCCGGGCGTGCATGGCCGAAATGCGCACGTTGTCGCGCCAGAGCCTGAAGTGCGAAACGCCGTCGGCCGGATACGTCACCCGGGTCGGCAGGTTCTGCACGGCCACGCCGCGCCAGTGCAGCCGGACCAGGATCTCCGTATCGAAATCCATGCGTGCCCCGACCGGCTCCTGCTCGATCAGCGCGAGCGTCGGCGCCAGCGGATACAGCCGGAATCCGCACATGGAATCGGCGATGTCCAGCGACAGCGTATTGATCCAGACCCAGACATGGGTCGCGTAGCGGCCGATCCAGCGGCCCAGCGGCACCGAGGCGTCGTACACCGGCTGGCCATTGACCACGGCGCCGGGACGGGCGCGCCCGGCGGCGAGGAAGGCCGGCACGTCGGCGCCGTCGTGCTGGCCATCGGCGTCGATCTGCAGCGCATGGGTGTGGCCGCGCGCACCGGCGTCGCGCAGCCCCGCCATGACGGCCGCGCCCTTGCCGGCGTTGCGCGGCAAGCGCAGCAGGCGGACCTGCGGCGCGCGCGCATCGGCCAGGGCCCGCAGCACCTGCGCGCAGGCTTCGCCCGAACCATCGTCCACCAGCAGCACCGGGACGCCATGCACGGCGAGCCGTTCGACCACCCCGCCGATGGCCGCGGCATGGTCGTACACGGGCACCAGGATCACCGGCGAGAACGAATCAGCCATCGGCCGCCTCGTCGAACACCAGCTTGCCGCTGGCATGCACGCCGGCGGCACCCTGCACCCGGAAGCCAAGCTGGCCGGGCGCCCAGGTCAGCTCGATCTCCAGTGCCTGCCCCGGGCGGACCAGGTGCTGGAACTTCACCGTGTCCATCCTGTGCACCGCGCCCGACAGCCCGAACGCGTCGCGGGCCAGCGTTCGCACCCAGTCGAGCAGGACCACGCCGGGCAGGATCGGGTGGCCGGGGAAGTGGCCCTGGAAGCCGGCGAGGTCTTCGTGGGCGATCAACGTCAGGCGGGCCCGCGCCGGCCCCCGTTCGATCCAGGTGACGGCCGGCAGGTGCGGCCGGAACAGCGCCAGCAGCTCGCGCTGCGAGGTCTTGCCCTGCGGATCCACCGGCAGCGCGTCGACGAAGCGCCAGCGGCGCGGCCACGCGACCGGATCGAGCCGCCCGCCGCGCGCCTCGCGCAGGCCTTGCACCAGGCCGGCCCGGCCCTCCTGCGCGAGTTTCCGCCGGCCGGCCTCGGTCAGGGTGGCGGCCACCGCCAGCAGGGTGCGCGCGCCCGGCAGCGGCACGACCCGCGATTCCGCCAGCCAGGGCGTATCGCGCAGCGCGGCTTCGACGGCCTCGAGGGAAATCCGCCGCTCC
Organism: Arenimonas sp.; assembly: GCA_041919875.1. Lineage (GTDB taxonomy): Bacteria > Pseudomonadota > Gammaproteobacteria > Xanthomonadales > Xanthomonadaceae > Arenimonas. The sequence continues at coordinate 2,221 of JAYRTA010000035.1, read as the reverse complement.
TCGATCTTGACGATGCGGTCGGCCCGCCCGCGCAGCAGGAAGCCGCCCTCGCCCCCTGCCTCGGCGCGGTCCTGGCTGCGCCACCAGGCGTCGTGCCCCAGGTGTGGCGAGCGGATCGCCAGGTGGCCGTCATCGATGCGCCAGGACACGCCCGGCAGGGCCGTCCAGGCCGTGGCCAGGCCGCCGCCGGTGCGGTGGGCGATGCCGCCGGTTTCGGTGCTGCCCAGCACCTCCACCGGCGCCTGGCCCCAGAGGCGCGTGACGTCGCGGGCCGCGTCGGCCGGCAAGGGTCCACCGGAACAGAACACCCGGCGCAGTCCGCCGGCCAGCCGCCGCCAGTCCTGGGTCGGTGGCAGGCGCTTGAGATGGGCCGGGCTCGAGACCAGGGCCAGGGGCGGCTCGCCCAGGGGAACGAGCTCCTCGTTGTACTCCAGGCGCCGGCGCGCGAAGGGCCGCCCGGCCGACAGCGGCCACAGCAGCCGGAACAGCAGGCCGTAGATGTGCTGGTGCGAGACCGTGCCCTGCACCTGTGCCGTGCCCAGCGCCCCGCCGAAGGCGGCTTCGAGCGCGGCCACCTCGGCATCGAGCTGGGCGAGCCGCTTGGTCACCGGCGTCGGTTCGCCGGTCGAGCCCGAGGTGAACAGCACCAGGCTCGCCGCCTGCGGATCGAGGGCGGCGCCGTGGACCTCGTCCGGGGCGCCGTCACCGGCGCGCACGGCCTCCTCCCCCGGCCAGGCGCCGATGCGCAGGGGCGCGACGGCGTCGAGCGCCGCCCGCGTGCCCGGCAGCAGATCGCCGGGCAGCCAGACCTGCTTGCCGGCCAGCCAGGCGCCGAACAGGGCGGCCGAGCATTCGAAGCCGTCTTCGTCATGCAGGGCCACCGCGGTCGCGGGCTCGCGGGCAAGGCGGGCCCGCCAGGCCTCGAGCCGCGCCAGCCACTGCCGGCGGTCGGCGCCATCGGTGCACACCGCGCGCGCCCCCGGGGCGGACGCGGCCAGCGCCAGCAGATGCAGCGGAACCCGGCCGGCCTCAGGCATGGCGCGGCCTCAGCAGACGTTCGCCCAGGAACATCGCGCCGATCAGGATGTAGGCCAGGCCGCCGTTGTACAGCGCCCAGGTTGCATCGGAGGCGGCCAGCGCCGTCCACAGGGCGACCGCGCCATTGGCGATGAAGAACAGGCACCAAGCCAGGGTCACGCGGCGCAGGTAGGGCCGGGCGCTGTCGGGCAGGTCGGGATGGCGCAGTCGGGCGAGGCGTTCGATGACCGGCGGCGGGTGCGCCAGGCTGCTGGCGAACACGGCCAGCATCACCCCGTTCACCAGCACCGGGTACAGCTTGAGCGGCAGGCCGTGGTTGGCCAGCGCCGCGACGATGGCCAGGGCCGCCGCGCCCGCCGCCGCCACCCACCACAGCGCCTCGCGCGCGGCCAGCGCCCGCAGCAGGGCGACCACGGCCAGCAGGCCCGCCACCCAGCGCGCATCCAGATGGGCCAGCCCGAACCAGACCGCCAGCGGGTACAGCAGGGTTGCCAGCCAGGCCAGGGCCGTCGCGGCGCGCGACATTCAGCCGCCCGCGGGCGCTTCGTGGCCGCCGTGCATCATCGCGTGCAGGGCATCGACGACGTCCTGCACGGTGCGCACCGACCGGAAGGCCTCGGGCTTGAGGTTGCCCCCCAGCAGCGGCTTGAGCTGCACGATCAGGTCGACCGCGTCGATGCTGTCGATGTCCAGGTCCTCGCCCAGCCGGGCCTGCGGTTGGATGCGCGCGGGATCGATGCCGAAGGTCTCGTGCAGGATCGCGGAAACGCGTTGGTAAAGCTGGGGCTTGTCCATGGTCGTACTCGTGCGGTGCCGCGGGCTCAGGCGGTGCGGTGGGAAGCAACGAACGCGCTGAGCGCGCGCACGCTGGCGAAATGCTGGCGGGTTTCCTGGGAATCGGCGGCCAGCACCACGCCGTAGCGTTTCTGCAGGGCCAGGCCGAGCTCGAGCGCATCGATCGAATCCAGGCCCAGGCCTTCGTTGAACAGCGGCGCCTCGGGGTCGATGTCCTCGGGCGACACGTCCTCCAGGGACAGCGTGCTGATGATCAGTTGCTTGATTTCAGGTTCCAGCGCCAGCACGGGTCAGCTCCGAAAGGAAGGTGTTCTGAAGGTGGTCGGTCAGTTGCCGGGCCGCCAGCGCCTCGCTGCCGGCGGCCAGGAAGGGCCCGACCGGCAGGTCG
>JAYRTA010000034.1:0-9985 GCA_041919875.1 Arenimonas sp. | reverse complement strand
TGGACTTCCTGCTCGAGCAGGGCTTCATCCACCGCCTCGCCTCGATCAACGCCTTCGTCGCCTGCCACCACCCGCAGGTCCGGCATTCGGTGCCGTTCCTGATCTGCGACCGCTGCCAGTCGGCCGTGGAGCTGGAGGACGCGCGCATCACCGCCCTGCTCGAGGACCAGGCCCGCGGACTGGGCTTCCAGCCGCGGGCGCAAACCCTCGAGGTGCACGGCCTGTGCGCGGCCTGCTCGGCGGCCTGAGCCGGCGCGCGGCGGTGCTGGCCGCGCTGGCGGCCACCCCGGCGCTGGGCCAGGACTACCCGGTGGATCCCCCCGGCGGCGACCCGGGCCCGCGCACGCCGCCGGCCGGCATCGCCGCGCCGGAGCTGCTGGCCGAACCGGCCGGCCTGGTGACGCCGCTGGCCATCCTCGACCGCCTGGTCGTGCCGGGCTCGCGCATGACCCTGCAGTGGCGGCCGGCCGGTGGCATCAGCAATGCCGAGATCCCGAGCCCGGTGGTGGTCGCCCGCGGCGCCTTGCCCGGGCCGGTGCTCTGCCTGACCGCCGGCATCCACGGCGACGAGATCAATGGCGTGGAGATCGTCCGGCAGCTGGCGCACGGCGTCGACCCGACGCGGCTGTCGGGCACGGTGATCGGCGTGCCCATCGTCAACGTGTTCGGCTACTCGCGCGGCAGCCGCTACCTGCCGGACCGTCGCGACCTCAACCGGCATTTCCCCGGCAGCCGCCAGGGCAGCATCGCCTCGCGCATCGCCCACGGCTTCTTCCAGGATGTGGTCAAGCACTGCGACATGCTCGTGGACTTCCACACCGGCAGCTTCGAGCGCACCAACCTGCCGCAGGTGCGCGCCGACCTGACCCATCCCGAGGTGCTCGAGTTCAGCCGCGGCTTCGGCAACACCGTCGTGCTGCACAGCCCGGGCAACCGCGGGATGCTGCGGGTGGCGGCCACCCAGGCCGGCATTCCTTCGGTGACCTTCGAGGCGGGGTCGCCGACGCGGCTGGAAACGCACGAGATTTCCGAGGCGGTGGCCTCGATCGAGCGATTGATGGGCAAGCTGGCGATGCTGCCGCCGCCGGAGCCGCCCGCGGAGGGCGGGGTGGGCGTGCTGGCCGATCCGGCCGCCGCTGCCGCCGACCTCGAACCGGCGCCGATCTTCCTGGATTCGCGCTGGGTGCGCGCCAACTTCGGCGGCCTGCTGGTGGGCGAAGTGCGCCTGGGCCAGCGCGTGCTGGCGGGCCAGCGGCTGGGCCGGATCATCGACCCGGTGAGCAATACCGAACGCTACATCCTGGCGCCCGTGCCCGGGCGCGTGATCGGCATGGCCCAGAACCTGGCCGTGCTGCCGGGCTACGCCGCCTTCCACCTGGGCACCGAAACCAGCGAACAGCAGGCGGTGCAGGAGGCCGAAGCGCCGTCCACGCCCGATCCGGTGGCCGAGGACCCGGAGGACCGCCCGGAGGCGGCCGACCTGCAGGACGGCGAGGACTACGAATAGTCCCCGCCGTGCCGGCGGATCAGAAGTCCAGGCGCAGGCCGGCGGCGATGCTGCGGCCGGGCAGCGGCGCGACTTCCTTCAGGAAGGAGGTGTGCACGCGGGCCTCTTCGTTGCCCAGGTTGCGGCCCTCCAGGAACAGCTCCCACCCGGCCGTGCCGACGTCGAAGTGGTAGGCCAGGCCGGCGTCCACCAGGGTGTAGCCCGGAGTTGCGTCCTCGAGCACGGCGACCTCGTCCTGGCGGGCGACGCGCATGGCGCCCACGTGGGCGCGCCAGCCGCCGAGCGACCATTCCAGGCTGGCGCCGACGCGGCCCGGGGCGATGCGCGGCAGGCGCTCGCCCCCGTCGAGCCTGGCGTCCACGCCATCGGCGAAGCCGCGCAGGCTCCAGAGGCCGGCGGCGGTGTCGGCCAGTTCGAACCGGCCTTCGAGCTCCCAGCCGGTGAAGCGGGCGTCGCCCTGGGTCCAGGCGCGCACCGGCAGCTCGTCCTCTTCGGCGCCGGTGTCGGCCAGGTAGATGAAATCGTCGTAGCGCGCCTGGTACACCGAGACCTTGCCCTCGAAGCGGCCGGCGTGCACGTGCAGGCCCAGCTCGCCGGCGAGGGCGCGCTCCTTGTCCAGGCTGGCATCGCCGACCTCGAAGCTCTGGGTGGCGATGTGCGGGCCGAAGGAGAACAGTTCCTCGGCGGTCGGCGCGCGCTCGGCGCGGTCGAGGTTGACGCTCAGGTGGACGGCGTCGCTGAAGCGCCACAGGCCGCCCAGGGCGAGGCTGGTGGCGCCGAAGCTGGCGTCGTCGCCGCCTTCGGGGCGGACGCGCACGCGGTCGTGGCGGGCGCCGAGCTCGAGCTTGAACGCGCCGAAGTCCTTCTCCTGGACCACGAAGGCGCCCAGGTCGCGGCCGTCCGAGGGCGGCACGAAGGCTTCGTCGCCGATCGCGGAGAAATCGCGGGTGCTGTACTGCAGGCCGAAGGCGCCGTTCCAGCCGCCGATCTCGTTCTGCACGGCCTCGATCCGGGCTTCGGTGCCGCGGTTCTCGAACACCGTGCCGACCTCGTCGCCCTCGAACTCGGTGTGCTCGTAGGTGCTGCGCACGATGCGGTAGTTGAGCTCCTTGAGGCCGAACAGGCCGCGCACGCCGCCGCGGCCGTCGAGGCGGTCGCTGCGCATGTCCAGGCGCACCACCTCGTCCTCGTGCTCGTCCTTGCGCGGGCGCAGGGACAGCAGTTCGGGTTCCTCTTCGTCCTCGTGCTCGTGGTGCTCGTGCGCGCCCGGCGGGATGCCGTAGTTGCTGCGGTAGGTGCTGGCGGCCAGGCCGAACCAGGCGCGTTCGCCGAACCAGCTGCCGCCGACCGCGCCACCCTCGGTGCTCAGGCGGCTGTTGGGCAGGCGGCCGCGGGCCAGTTCGTCCAGGTCCTCGCCTTCCTCGAGGGCGTGTTCGAGCGCCTCGTCGGAGAGCGCGTAGCCCGGGATGCGGTAGTCGCCGGCCTCGCGACGGAAGAAATCCGCGTGCAGGGTGAGCGGGCCGGCGTCGCCGTCGAAACGGAACATGGCCGTGGTGTCGTCGGCGCCGCTGCCGTGGCGGATTTCGGCCCGGCCGGAGGTGCCGCGGCCGGCGCGGTCGGTCGGCACGCGGCCGTCGACGACGTTCACCGCGCCGCCGATCGCGCCGCTGCCGTAGAGCAGGGTGGCCGGGCCCTTGAGCACTTCGATCTGGTCGGCGAGGAAGGGCTCGATGGTGACCGCGTGGTCCACGCTCACGGTGGAGACGTCGAGCGAGTTCATGCCGCCGTTGAGCACCTGCACGCGGGCGCCGTCCTGGCCGCGGATGATCGGCCGGCCCACGCCGGCGCCGAAGTACGAGGACTGCACGCCGGGCAGGCGTTCGACCGTTTCGCCCAGGGTGCCGGCCTTGCGTGCGTCCAGGGTTTCGCCGGCCAGCACCTCCACCGGCCGGGCCAGGTCGTCGATCGCCTGGCGCAGCGGCGAAGCCGTCACCTGCACGGCGTCCAGGGTGCGCGGCGTGTCGTGGCCATGGTCCTCGTCGGCGGCGGCCGGAGCGGGGGCCTGGGCCTGGGCGAAGGCGGGCAGGGCCAGCAGCAGGGCGAAGGCGAGTCGGTGCGGGCGGGGGCGACGGGCCATGGGGTCTCCGGTACCATTTGAGTCGAGGCGCGGAATGTTATATTGTTTCATCCATCGCGCAATCCCCCGGAAGCCATGTCCGCCATCCCGCACCGCCGCCGCATGCACCTCCCCGCCTGGGCCGACCGCCTGGGCGCGTTCGGCGCATTCGTCTGCGCGCTGCACTGCGCCCTCGTGCCGATCGCGCTGGCCCTGGTGCCCACGCTGGGTCTGGGCCTGGTCGCCTGGCACGGGCTGGAGTGGGCGTTCACCTCCATCGCCACGGTGCTGGCGGTCACCAGCCTGTGGATGGGCTACCGCAACCACCGGGCCTACCACGCCTGGTTGATGGTGGCGCCGGGAATGCTGCTGCTCTGGGGCGCGCTGCTGTACACGCCCCTGCACGAATCGGTGGTGCCCCACGCCGTCGCCATGGCCGTGGGCGGCCTGATGGTGGCCCTGGCCCACCTGGTCAACCTCAAGCTCTCCTACGGGCATTCGCACTGACGGCCCGGGCGCCGCCGCGCCATCTTGGTCGCGACCGGGCGCGGTGGTAGGCTACGCGCCCACTGAACCAACCACTTTCGAAGGAAGCACCATGGGTAGGGGCGACAAGAAGACCGCCAAGGGCAAGCGTTTCGCGGCCAGCCACGGCAATGCGCGCGCCAAGGGCGCCGTGAAGGCCGTCACCGGCAAGGCCGCGCCGGCCGCCAAGGCCCCGGTGGCCAAGGCCCCGGCCAAGAAGGCCCCGGCCAAGAAGGCCGCCGCCAAGTAATCGCGCCCGTCGCGGTTGATCCACGAAGCCCCGCTCCGGCGGGGCTTCGTATTTCCGGGCTCCGGAACTCAGTCCACGCCGGCCACGCGCCGGCCGCCCACGTGCACTGCATGGGCCGGCGGGCCGCCCAGCCAGTAGGCCAATTCCGACGGATGCGCGATCGCCCACTGCACGAAGTCGGCGCGCTGGCCGGCCAGCAGGCGCCCGCGGTCGCCCAGGCCGAGCGCGCGCGCGGCCTGCACGGTGGCGCCGCGCAGGGCCTCTTCCGGCGTGAGCCGGAAATGGGTGCAGGCCAGCGACATCGCCAGCCGCAACGACTGCAGGGGCGAGGTGCCGGGATTGAGGTCGGTGGCCACGGCCATCGGCACGCCGTGCGCGCGCAGCGCCGCGATCGGCGGCAGGCGGGTTTCCCGCAGCACGTGGAAGGCCCCCGGCAGCAGCACGGCGACGGTGCCCGCCGCCGCCATCGCCGCCACCGCCGCCTCGCCGGTGTATTCGATGTGGTCGGCCGACAGGCCACCGAACGCCGCCACCAGGGCGGCGCCGCCCAGGTCGCTGAGCTGGTCGGCGTGCAGTTTCACCGGCAGGCCCAGCGCGCGCGCGGCGTCGAACACGCGTCGCGTCTGCGCCGGGCTGAAGCCGATGCCCTCGCAGAAGGCGTCCACCGCGTCCACCAGGCCCTCGGCGTACAGGCGCGGCAGCCACTCGCGCAGGGCGTCGATGTAGTCGTCGGCGCGGCCGGCGAACTCGGGCGGCAGGGCGTGCGCGGCCAGGTAGGTGGTCCGCACCGCGATGCCGGCCTGGCGGCCGATCTCGCGCGCCACCCGCAGCATGCGCCGCTCCGAGGCCAGGTCCAGGCCATAGCCGGACTTGATCTCGACCGTGGTGACGCCGTCGGCGCGCAGCGCCAGCGCGCGCGGCAGCGAGGCGGCCAGCAGGCCCGCCTCGTCCGCGGCGCGGGTGGCGCGCACGGTCGAGAGGATGCCGCCGCCTTCGCGGGCGATCTCCTCGTAGGTGGCGCCCTGCAGCCGGCGCTCGAATTCGCGGGCGCGATCGCCGGCGAACACCAGGTGGGTGTGGCAGTCGACCAGGCCGGGTGTGATCCAGCGGCCGCCGGCCGAGGCCACCTGCGCGGCCAGCGACCGCGGCTCGCCCGGCAGGCCGGCGCGGGGACCGGCGTAGGTGATCAGGCCATCCTTCCAGGCCAGGACGCCATCGTCGACGTCGCCGTAGCCGGCCTCCCCGGCGAGCGTCGCCAGGCGCGCATCGAGCAAGAGGCCATCCCAGGGCGGCGGTGCGGGCGCGCTCACCGGATCGCCCCGCGCAGGCGCAGGTCCTCGGGCGAGAAGCCGCAGGCGCGGGCGATCTCGTCGCTGTGCTGGCCCAGGCGCGGCGGCGCGAGCTCGAGCCGCGGCGGCGAACCGGACAGTTTCATCGGGCTGCCCACCATCGGGATCCGGTCGATCTGCACGTTCATGCCACGCGCCCGGGCGACCGGGTGGTCCAGGGCCGCGCGCACGCCATTGATCGGTGCGGCGGGTACGCCGGCGCGCTCGAACAGGGCGAGCCAGTGCGCCGCGGGCCGGGTCGCGAACAGCGCCGCCAGTTCGGCGCACAGCGCCTCGCGATGGGCCACGCGCGCGGCGTTGTTGCGGTAGCGCGGGTCGCGCAGCCAGTCCTCGCGCCCGAGCGCGGCGCAAAGCTGGATCCACAGTTTTTCGCTGGCCACCGCCAGCACGAAGGGGCCGTCGGCGGACTCGAAGGCCTGGTAGGGCACGATGCTGGCGTGGGCGTTGCCGTAGCGCGGCGCGTCTTCGCCGGTGAACAGCACGTTGCTTCCGACATTGGCCAGCAGGGCCAGCTGGCTGTCGAACAGCGAGACGTCGATGCGCTGGCCCCTGCCGGTGCGATGGCGTTCGAGCAGGGCGGCCAGCACCGCGACCGCGGCGTTCTGGCCGGTGGCCAGGTCGGCCACGGCGACGCCGACCTTGCTCGGCTCGCCGTCGGCGGCGCCGGTGATCGCCATCAGCCCCGCTTCGGCCTGCACCACGTAGTCGTAGCCCGGGCGCCCGGCGCCGGGACCGCTGCGGCCGTAGCCGGAGATCGAGCAATACACCAGGCGCGGGTTGATGCGGGCCATTTCCTCGTAGCCCACGCCCAGGGCCTCGGCGCCGCCGGTGCGGTAGTTCTCCACCAGCACATCGGCTTCGCGCACCAGGGCCTCGAGCAGGGGCCGAGCCGCCGGTGCGCGCAGGTCGATCGCCAGCGAGCGCTTGTTGCGGTTGCAGCAGGCGAAATAGGCCGAGAGGCCGTCGCGGAAGGGCGGGCCCAGGCCGCGGGTGTCGTCGCCGTCGAAGGACTCGAGCTTGACCACGTCCGCGCCCAGGTCGGCCAGCAGCATGCCGCACCACGGGCCGGCCAGCACCCGCGACAGCTCCAGCACCCGGGTTCCGGTGAGCGCGCCCATGGCCGGCATTGTATGCGCCCGCCGCGGGCCCATGCGAAACTCGCGCCATGCCCGACGCCCCCGACCGCACGTTCTTCGGCCCCGAAGGCTGGGCGCCCGCGCCCGGCGGCGGTTGGCAGCTGGCGGGCATGCCGAACCTGCATTCGCACGCCTTCCAGCGGGCGATGGCAGGGCTGGCCGAACGCCAGGGCCATCCCGAGGACAGCTTCTGGACCTGGCGCGAGCTGATGTACCGCTTCGCCGGACGCATCGATCCCGACGCGCAGTACGCGATCGCCGCCCAGCTCTACGCCGAGATGCTGGAAGCGGGCTACACCACCGTCTGCGAGTTCCACTACCTGCACCACGCCCCCGACGGCCGGCCCTACGAGGACCCGGCGGCGATGTCCCGGGCCCTGGTGGCCGCCGCACGCGACACCGGCATCCGCCTGTGCCTGCTGCCGGTGCTGTACATGAGCGGCGGCTTCGACGGCCGGCCGCTGTCGGAGCGGCAGCGGCGCTTCGGCCACTCGCTCGACGGCTTCCTGGCGCTGCTTGAAGCCTTGCGTGCCCTGGAGGACGAACGGCTGCGGGTCGGCCTGGCCCTGCACAGCCTGCGCGCGGTGCCGGAGGCACCGATGGCCGAGCTGCTCGCCGCGGTGGGCGACGCCCCGCGCCCGATCCATATCCACATCGCCGAACAGATCGGCGAGGTGCAGGACTGCCTGGCCCTGCGCGGCGCCCGGCCGGTGCAGTGGCTGCTCGACCACGCCGCGGTGGACGCCCGCTGGACCCTGGTGCACGCCACCCACCTCGAACCGGTGGAAGTGCAGGGCATCGCCCGCCGCGGCGCCAGTGTCGCCCTGTGCCCGACCACCGAGGCCAACCTGGGCGATGGCCTGTTCCCGCTGCGCGAGTTCCTCGCGGCCGGCGGGCAGTGGGGCATCGGCTCGGATTCGCACGTCTCGGTGTCGGTGACCGAGGAACTGCGCCTGCTCGAATACGGGCAGCGGCTGGCGCTGCGCCGGCGCAACATCGCGGTCGCGCCGGGCCAGGCCAGCACCGGCGAGCTGCTCTACGCGCGGGCCCTGGCCGGCGGCCTGCGGGCCTGCGGTTTCGGCGCGGACGCGGGGGGCGATCGCGTCCGCCTGCGGGCCGGGGCCGCGGCCCTGGCCGGCGCCCGCCGCGAGGACCTGCTCGACCGCGTCGTCTTCGCCCACCAGCGGCCGCTGGTGGATGAAGTGCACGTGGCGGGTCGCCTGCGCGTGTCGGACGGCCGCCACCTGGACGCCGAAGCGATCGGCCGGGCGTACGCCCGCACGATGGCGCGCCTGCTGGCGGACTGACGCCGTTCCGCGCCGGGCTGGCCGGGTTTCATCCGGCCGCGGACACGATTCGTCACAGGGCGCCCCGGCGCCGGCGCGGGCGGGCAGTCTGGTGGCCTCACCCCGACCCTGGAGCACGCCATGGCCCCGCTGTCCGTGATCGCCGCCGCCGTTTGTGCCGCCCTGCTGTGGGCGCCGGGAGCCGCTGGCGCGCAGGCGTCCGCCCTCGACGAGATCGTCCGCGCGCGCCTTGCCGGCGACCGCACCGGCGCCTGCTTCGCCGTGGCGGTGGTGACGGGCGATGCCGTCGACCGCAGCTACGCCTGTGCCGACCCGGCGTCGGCCGACCGCATCGGCCCGGACGTGGCCTTCGAGATCGGCTCGGTCAGCAAGACCCTGACGGCGACCCTGCTCGCGGGGATGATCGAAGCGGGGCAGGGATCGCTCGACGACGAACTGGCCGCCTGGCTGCCCCAGGGCACGGTCGTACCGCGCTTCGGCGACCAGCCGATCCGGCTGCGCCACGTGGTGAGCCACCGCTCCGGCCTGCCCGGTTTGCCGCCCGGCTGGGCGCCGGCGAATCCCGCGGATCCCTACGCCGGGCTGCGCGCCGACGACCTGTTGCAGGCACTGGGCCGGGTCGAGCTGTCGCGCGCGCCGGGCGAGGCCTTCGAATACTCCAATTTCGCCTCGATGCTGCTGTCGCTTGCCGTGGCCCGCCGGGCCGGCATGGATTTCGAATCGCTGCTCGACCAGCGCCTGTTCACGCCCCTGGGCATGGACGGGGCCTGGGTGAACCGGCGGCCCGAGGGCGTGCGCGCGGCGCAGGGCCACCTGCCCAATGGCCAGCCGACGCCGGCCTGGACCTTCGACGGCGACCTGTCCGGTGTCGGCGGCGTGCGTGCACGCCTGGACGACATGGTGGCCTACGCCCGCGCCCAGTTCGGCGGCGCGCCGGCGCCGCTGGCGGCGGCGATCGCGCGCAGCCAGCAGCCGGTGGCCGGGCCGCCGGGCCCGCCGATGGCGATGAACTGGATGCAGGTGGCGCTCGATGGCACGCCGTGGCTGGCGCACGAGGGCGGCACCGGCGGCTTCTCCTCTTTCGTCGCGGTGGACCCGGCCGGCCGGCGCGCGGTGGTCGTGCTGTCCGATACCGCCCTGCATTCGCTGGGCGGCCTGGGCAGCCTCGCGCTGCACCTGATGGACCCGGACATGCCGCTGGGCAAACCGCGGCACGCGGTGGCAGCGCCGCCGGCGCTGCTCGACGCGCTGGCCGGTGAGTACCGGCTCGACAACGGCATGGTGATGCAGCTGCGGCGCCGCGGTGATGCCCTGGAAATCCAGGCCGAGGGCCAGCCGGCGTTCGCGATGGGCCACGACGACGCCGGCGATTTCTATCCGCTGGCCTTCGATGCCCTGCTTCGCCCGGTGCGGCGGGCCGACGGCCGCTACGGGTTCACCTGGTTCCAGGGCGGCGGCGCGATCGAGGCGCGCCGCACCGAGGCGGCCGCCGGCCCGGCCGTCACGGCCGATCCGTCCCGCTTTTCCGACTACGTCGGCCGCTATCCGCTGATGCCGGGCTTCGCGCTCGACGTAAGCACCGACGGCGGGGTGCTGCGCGTGCAGGGCACCGGCCAGGCCGTGCTCGCGACCCGGGCGGTGGCGCCCGACGTCTTCGTGGTCGAGGCGGTCGGGGCCGAGTTCCGGTTCGAGCGCGATCCGGCCGGGCGCGTGGTCGCGCTGGTGCTGCACCAGGGGGGCCAGGTGCTGCGCGGCGAGCGCGAATGAGGCCGGCGTCGGTATCCTCGGTGCCCAT
>JAYRTA010000033.1:0-10104 GCA_041919875.1 Arenimonas sp. | reverse complement strand
CGCGCCACCAGCGCGCCCTCCCCGCGCACGCCGGCCGCGATCGCGGCCGCCACCTGCTGCAGGCAACGGTCGCCGGCGACGTGGCCGTAATAATCGTTGTAGGGCTTGAAGTAGTCGATGTCGCACATCAGCAGCGACAGCGGTTCGGCGTGCCGGGTCGCGCGGTTCCATTCGCGCTCGAGTGCTTCGTCGAAGGCGCGCCGGTTGGCCAGCAGGGTCAGGCCGTCGGTGGACGAGAGCTCGCGCAGCCGGTCCTCGAGCTGCTTCTGCACGGTGACGTCCCGGAACACCATCACCACCTGCTGCAGCTTGCCGGCCTCGTCGCGCACCACGTCCAGGCTGGCCTCGGCCGGGAAGCGGTCATCGCTGCCGCGCCGGGCCCAGAGCAGGCCTTCCCAGTGCGTGCCGGTGGCGAGCCGGTTGCGGATCTGCCGCAGCATGTCCTCGTCGTCGCCGAAGACCGGCGGCACCGTCCCCTGCACCTCGGCCGCGGCCAGGCCGGTCAGGCGCTCGAAGCCGGGATTGGCGCTGAGCGCGCGCATGTCCGGATCCAGCACCAGGATGGCTTCGTCGGTGTGGCGCACCACCAGGTCGGCCAGGCGCAGGCGCTCCTGCGCCTGCTCCAGCGCGGCGATCTTTTCCGCCAGGCGGGCATTGGCCTGGGCCAGGCGCCGCGCGGCGCGCTTCTGCAGGTGCAGCCCGGCGGTGAACAGCAGCACCAGCAGCAGCACCAGCCCGCCGATCGCCAGCGCGAAGGCGCGGTAGCGCGCCTGGGTGGCCAGCCATTCGTCGGCGTTGACGTCCATGCCCAGCACCGCGATCACCTGGCCCTGGCCGTCGCGCACCGGCGCCATCGCGGTCACCCAGTAGCCCCAGCGGTCGTGGCTCGGAGGCTGCACGCGGGCCTGGCCGGTGCGCCAGACCGTCCACAGCTCGTCGACGGGGCCGTCGTAGACGTCGCCGGGAGCGGAATAGTCAGCGGACTCTGGCGATTCGGCATCGGCGAGGAACACCATCCGGTCGCCGCTCGGACGCATCAGGTAAACGAACCGGAAGGCAGGATTGACGTCGCGGGCACGCCGCAGTTCATCCCGCACCTTCGCCAGCGGCTCGCCGCCGGTGTCGTCGCGCTCGCCGCGCAGCTCGCCGATCCGGGTCGTTTCGAGCGTCGCCGCCGCCGTGCGTGCCAGCGACAGGACGCGCTCGTGTTCCAGCGCTTCGCCCTGGCGGGACACGAATCCGCTGAACCAGACCGTCGCGAGCAGCGCGGCCAGGAAAGCGAATCCGCCCAGCCACAGATGCTGGCGGTCGGCCGAGTCTGCGAGGCGAGTCATGGCGGGATGCACGGGCCCATGGCGGGCAGGTTAAACGCAGCGCGGCCGGAGCGCAGCTATCGGGTGAAATCGAACAAGGTGACGTCGAACACCAGCGGACCCGAGGGCAGCCGGGGATCGAGCGCATCGCCGTACGCCAGTTCCCGCGGGATCCAGAACCTGAACGTGTCCCCGCGCCGCATGAGCCGCAAGCCTTCCTGCCAGCCCGGGATCAGCTGGTCTAGCGGCAACTCGGCGACCTGGTCCCGCAGCACCGAGCTGTCGAAGGCCCGTCCGCTCCGGGTCCATCCCGTGTAATGGATCGAAATCAGGCTGCCTGGCCCCGGATGCCCTTCGCCGGTGCCGGCACGCAGCACGCGATAGACCAGGCCGCTGCCGGTGCGCACCGCGTCCTCGGGCGGCACCAGCAAGTCATCGGGCGGGCGCGACGGGTCGGTGTCGCCGATCACGGTCAGGTCGAACACATGCGCCTGATCGGGCATGCCCGGGTAGCCAGGCCGCAGGGCATCGGCGCGGATCCACCAGCGCCGGGTCTCCCCGACGGGCGTGCTGGCCAGGGCGCGGGCGAGGCCGGGCTGCTCGGCCTGCAGGCGCGCCAGGGTCGTGATGCGCGGCCCGTCTTCGGCCGCGTGGGCGCGGTTCACGCCATCCGCGCTCCAGGCGTCGAGCCGGTACTCGATGAAGCGGCCTTGCGCGAAGCGGGACGGGTCGGGACCGGGCGTCAGCACGAGGTAGGCCAGGCCACTGGCGGTCTCCACCGCCTGGGGCGGCGGCGCCTGCAGTGGCGCGGGGGCCTTGGGCGGCGCGATCGCGGTCGCCGGCAGGGCCAGGGCCAGGCCCAGCAGGCCGGCCAGGCCGGCGTGCGCGCGCATCGGCCTCACCATTCTTCCTGCCCCGGCAGCAGCGCCTTGAGTTCGGCATCGGTGAGGTTGCGCCAGCGGCCCGGCTTGAGCGCGCCCAGGGCGATGTTGGCGATGCGCACGCGGCGCAGTTGCTTGACGCGGTAGCCGAAGGCCGAGGCCATCAGGCGGATCTGCCGGTTCAGGCCCTGGGTGAGCACGATGCCGAAGCCGAACTTGCCGTGCTTCCGGGTGCGACAGGGCAAGGTCATCTGCCCGTGCACGCGCACGCCCTTGGCCATGCCGCGCAGGAACTCGTCGGTCACCGGGTGGTTCACCGCCACCAGGTACTCCTTTTCCTTCTTTTCCTCGGCCCGCAGGATGCGGTTGACCACGTCGCCGTTGCTGGTGAGCAGGATCAGGCCCTCGCTGTCCTTGTCCAGGCGGCCGATCGGGAAGATGCGCTGTTCATGGCCGACGAAATCGACGATGTTGCCGTTCACCGAGGTGTCGGTGGTGCAGGTCACCCCCACCGGCTTGTTCAGGGCGATGTAGACGTGGCGGCGCTTGCCCGGCTTGACGCTGCGCTTGCGCAGGGACTGGCCGTCCACCTCGATCGCGTCGCCTTCGGCCACGATCGCGCCGATGTCGGCCCGCAGGCCATTGATGGTGACCCGGCCCTCCTCGATCAGGCGGTCTGCGTCGCGCCGCGAGCAGAACCCGCTGTCGGAGATGAACTTGTTGAGCCGCATGGTCGAAGGTCGGTCCGGGTGCCGTGGCGCGTCAGAAACGGGCGCGAATGCTGGCACGGGCCGGGCGGGCTGTCACCCGCGGGGGCCGGGACGACCGGTGCCTCGACCGCGACCGTGAGCCCACATCTTGGGTCCGGCCGGCCGGGAAACGCGAACGGGTTCTCATTTTCCGGGGGTGGCCGGGCAACGGGGCCGGCCCGCCCCCGGGCTGGCACGGAACCTGCAGCAGCCCACCTGCCGTTCCACTCCTCACCCCCCTGCCGGGAGCAAGACATCATGGGCACCGTCATTCCCTTCCCCACCCGTCCGGTCATGGACGATGAACTCGCCATCCAGCTCTGGGAGCTGGTGATGGAGGGCCGCATCGGCACGCCGGAGTACCGCCGCCTGGATGAAGAGGTCAAGCGCCGCCGGGCGCTGTCCGCCCAGGTCGCGATGGCCGGTCCGCGCCGCGCCTGACATGCAGGCGTTCCCCCTTCCCGGGACCCGCCGTCCGCCGACGCGCGCGCGCTGGTCCTCGCGCCGGCGACCCAGCGACCGCGTCCGCCGCGGCACGGTCCTGGACCGTCCGCTGCGCGACGTTTCGCGGGCCGTGATGGCCTGGCTGCGGGCGCTGGCGCGCTGACCGGCGCCCGGCGCTAGGCACCGCCGGTCCGCCCCGCTCAGCCCGACATCTTCTGGCGCTTGCCGTCGGCCATCACGATCTCGCAATCGCTGGCCCAGGGCGGCTGCTGGCCGGTGCCGCCGCTCAGGCGGCCGTGCGCCTGTTCCCGCAGCTGGTCGGCGAAACCGGCCCGGTTCGCCTCGTCGAAACGGCACTCCATGTGCATGTTGCCGGGCATGGTCTGTGAGTAAGCGCAGCGACCGTCCTCGCCCGCGCCGGTCACCTCGTGTTCGATGGTGAAGCCGCGCATCAGCGGGTGCGGCGAGGCATGGGTCCCGGCCTCGCAGGCCTGGACCTGGTCGGCGAAAGCCAGGGCGGCCTCGGCGCCCGGCGGTGCGTCGGCAGCGAACGCGATCGGGGCCAGGGCCAGCACCAGGCTGGGCAGCAGTCGCTTCTTGGGGGGATCCTCCGGGGTCAGCTGAGCAGGGTGTCGGGGCCGCCGGCCGCCAGCGCGCGCTGGTAGGCCGGACGGGCGTGGATGCGCTGCAGGAACTCGAGCAGACGGGGATGGCGGCTGCCCAGCACGCCGCGCGCCTGGGCCGCCTCGATCGGGAAACTCAGCTGGATGTCGGCCACGCTGAACTCCGGGCCGGCGAACCAGGCATGCCGGCCCAGCTCCGCCTCCAGGTAGTCGAAGTGCGTGCGCAGCTGGGGGGACACGAATCCCGCCATCACCTTGTCGGCGATCGCCCGCGCCACCGGGCGCACGATCAGCGGCGCCTGCCGCACCTTGGCGAACACCAGCGAGAGCAGCAGCGGCGGCATCGCCGACCCTTCGGCGTAATGCAGCCAGTAGCGCGCCCGGCCGCCGGCCGCGCTGTCGGGCGGCGCCAGCAGCGCCCCGCCGGCATGGCGCGAGGCCAGGGCCTCGAGGATGTAGCCGGATTCCGCCAGCACGCCCTCCGGGGTTTCGACCACCGGGGATTTGCCCAGCGGATGCACGGCGCGCAGCGCCGGCGGCGCCAGCATGGTCTTGCGGTCGCGCTCGTAGCGAACGACCTCGTAGGGCAGACCGAGCTCCTCGAGCAGCCAGAGCACGCGCTGGGAGCGGGAATTCTCGAGGTGGTGGACGCGGATCATGCGGGCTTCCCGGAATGTCAGGCGCGAGCATACGCCGGGCGACGGTTCAGTGCGGAACTGGCACAGTGCACGCCATGTCGCCCGCCCTGCTCCTGCTCGCCGCCCTGGCCGTCGCGCCGCCCCCGTCGCCTCCCGCCGCGGTCGAAGGACCGCCCCTGGACGGCTGCCTCGCAGGCCTGCGCGCGCAGGCCCTCGCCCAGGGCGTCCCGGCCGCGGCCTGGGACACGCACCTGCGCGGGCTGCGCCGCGACGCGTCGGTGCTGGCCGCACTCGACCACCAGCCGGAGTTCCGCACGCCGATCTGGGACTACCTGGCGGGGCTGGTGGACGCCGAGTGCATCGCCGACGGCCAGGCGCGCCTGCAGGAGCACGCGGCCCTGCTGGCGCGCGTCGAAACCGAGCACGGCGTGGACGCCGCCACCGTGGTCGCGGTCTGGGGCGTGGAGAGCGACTACGGCCGCGTGTTCGGACGCAAGCCCTTGCTGCAGTCCCTGGCCACCCTGTCCTGCCACGGCCGCCGGCAGGCCTTCTTCCGGGGCGAACTGTTCGCCCTGCTCAAGCTCATCGGCCGCGGCGACCTCGCGGCCGACGGCCTGGTCGGATCCTGGGCCGGCGCCTTCGGCCATACCCAGTTCATGCCCTCGACCTATGCCCGCATCGCGGTCGACGGCGATGGCGACGGCCGGCGCGACCTGGTGGCCAGCCTGCCCGATGCGCTGGCCTCCACTGCGCATTACCTGCGCAAGGCCGGCTGGCGGACGGGCCAGGCCTGGGGCCACGAGGTCCGGCTGCCGCCCGGCTGGGCGCCACCGGTCAGCGGCCGCGGCCAGCGGCTGCCGCTGCCGCGCTGGCGCGCCGCCGGCCTGCGCCGTGCCGACGGCGGCGAGCTGCCCACCGACGACCGCCCGGCGGCCCTGCTGCTGCCGGCCGGGCGGGACGGCCCGGCCTTCCTGGTGTTCCGCAACTACGACGCGATCTACGCCTACAACGCCGCGGAAAGCTACGCGCTGGCGATCGCCCTGCTGTCCGACGCCCTGCGCGGCGGCGCGGGCCTGCAGGCGGCCTGGCCGACCGGGGATCCCGGCCTCTCGCGGGCCCAGCGCCGCGAACTGCAATCCCTGCTGATCGGCCGCGGCCACGACATCGGCGAGGTCGACGGCCTGCTGGGCGAGCGCTCGCGCACCGCCATCCGCGCCGAACAGGAGCGCCTGGGCCTCGCGCCCGACGGCCGCGCCGGCCAGGCCCTGCTGGCCCGGCTGCGCGAGGGGCACTAGGGCCGGCCCGCTCCCGCGCGCCCGGTCGCGGCCGGGCCGGAATTGCGCTTCAATGGCCGCCAGTCCACCCCGGGGAACCCGCCCATGAAATGGCGCAGCGCGCGACAGAGCAGCAACGTCGAGGATCGCCGTGGCATGGGTCCGGCGCGCGGGGGCGGCGGCATGAAACTGGGCGTCGGCGGCATCGTCGTGGTGCTGGTGATCGGCCTGCTGCTGGGCAAGAACCCGTTGGAAATGCTCGGCCTGCTGGCCGACATGCAGCAGGGTGCGCCGGGAGCGAGCAGCCAGACCACCCTCGGCCCGGCGCCGGCGGCGGACGACGAAGCCTCGCAGTTCGTGGCGGCCATCCTGGGCGAAACCGAGGACGTCTGGACCCAGGTCTTCCAGGCCAGCGGCGCCCGCTACGAGCCGCCCACCCTGGTGCTGTTCACCGGCGCGGTGCAATCGGCCTGCGGCGGCGCCACCTCGGCGGTCGGCCCGTTCTATTGCCCCGGCGACCGCAAGGTCTACATCGACCTGGCCTTCTTCAACGAGATGGAGCGCCGGCTCGGCGGCGGCGGCGATTTCGCCGAGGCCTACGTGATCGCGCACGAAGTCGGCCACCACGTGCAGACCCTCACCGGCGTCTCGGCCCGCGTGAACGACGCCCGCCGCCGCGGCGAACGCGTCGAGGGCGACGGCGGCCTGCTGGTCCGGCAGGAACTGCAGGCCGACTGTTACGCCGGCCTCTGGGCCCACCACGCGCAGCAGCGCCATGCCTGGCTCGAACCGGGCGACATGGAAGAAGCCCTGGCCACCGCCACCGCCATCGGCGACGACACGCTGCAGCGGCAGTCGCGCGGCACCGTGGTGCCCGACAGCTTCAGCCACGGCACCGCGCAGCAGCGCGTACAGTGGTTCCGCACCGGCTTCCAGACCGGCGACCCGGGGCGCTGCGATACCTTCGCGCCCGGCGCGCTCTGAATCGAACCGGCCTCAGGCGCCCGGCGCGCGCGACCACGCGGCCAGGCGCGCGTCCTTTTCGCGCCACAGCGCGTTGAGCCAGTCCTGGAACGCGGCCCGGAACACCGGGTCGTTTTCGTAGTCGCCGCCCGCGAACCCGGGCGGGACCTCCCGCACCTGCAGGTGCACGCGCACGGTGCGCACCCGGTCGGCGAACAGGTCGGCCAGGCTGGGGCTGGACGGGTCGTAGTGCAGGGTGACGTCGACGATGGCGTCGAGCACGTCGCCCATCGCGCCCATCACGAAGGCCACGCCGCCGGCCTTGGGCCGCAGCAGGTGGGCATAGCCGCCCTCGCCCGCCGCCTGCTTGGCCTCGGTATGGCGCGTGCCTTCGACGAAGTTCATCACCGACACCGGGATGCGGCGGAAACGCGCGCAGGCGGCGCGGGTCGCGGCGAGGTCGCGCCCGGCGAGCTCGGGGCGCCGCGCGATCTCCTGCTTCGAGTAGCGGCGCATGAAGGGGAAATCCAGCGCCCACCAGCACAGGCCCAGCAGGGGCACCCAGAACAGCGTGTGCTTGAGGAAGAAGCGCAGGAAGGGAATGCGCCGGTTGAAAACCTTCTGCAGCACCGGGATGTCCACCCAGCTGCGGTGGTTGGACAGCACCAGGTAGCGGGCGTCGGGGCGCAGGTCGTCCCCGCCCTCGACGATGAAGCGCGTACGCGTCATGGCGTCGATCAGGCCGCTGTTGACCGCTATCCAGCGCTCGGCCAGGCCCACGAGCCAGCGGTCCGGCCGCCGGCGCCAACGGCGCGGCAACAGCGCCTTGGACAGGGCCACGAGCAGCAGCAGGCTGCCGTGCACCGCCGTGCTCGACACCACCAGCACGGCCGCCAGGCCGGTCCGCAGGGCACCGGTCATCGCCGCCTCACCGGGCCCAGAACAGGAAGGGCAAGGTGCTCAGCGCCAGCATGATCAGCACGCCCAACAGGGCCGCCGCGCTTTGCAGGGGGCGTTCGCGCCAGGGCGACTCGCGCTCGCCGGCGGCGCGCGAGGCCCGCGCGCGCTGCGTGCGCTCGGCCTGGTAGATCGCCAGGCGCTCGCGCGCCAGGGCCTCCTGGGCCGGATCGCGCAGCCAGACGCCGCCGCCGGATATGCCCCAGAGGCTGGGCCGGGTCTCGTAGTAATCCACGCCGGCCGCCTCGAGCAGGCCGCGCACTTCCTCGAGTTCGTCCCCGGGCACGTCGCGCAGGTCCATCAACAGGATCGCCATGGCGCGGATTCTACCGGCCGGGACCCGCGTGCCCTAGCGTTCCTCGGGCGGCGCCGGGTCGGCGCCCAGGTGCCGGGCCAGGGCGCCGAGCTGCTGGGCCTGGACCCGATCCACCACGGGCGCGAACGTCGACAGATCGTCCGGGCTGTAGCCGCCCACCCGGTACCAGAGCGTGATCCGCGTGCGGCCCTCGCCGGCCGGGGCCAACCGGAACTCGAGGGCGCCGTGCAGGCCCATGCCCTGCAGCGGCCCTAGGCCGCCGACCAGGCGCAGGGTCTTGCCCGGGTCGACGAAGGTGACCCGCAGGTGCTCGGCCTGGCGGCCGCCGGAGGCTTTCTCGCAGAAACAGCCGCCGGCCCGTGCGCTGATCGAAAACCGGCCCTGCGCGCCCCACCAGCTGTGGTCTTTGGGCCACCACGCGTCCACGTCGTCGACCAGCGCCTGCCACGCCGCGCCGGGACTGGCCTGCACCTCGACGACATTCTCGACCGTGAACCCGCCCGGCCCGCTGTCGATCACCGCCGCGTGGGCGGGCGACCCGGCCAGGACCAGCAGGCAGGCGATCAGGGCGCGCATGGACGGTCTCCGGAGGGGGGCTGCGGGGATTCTGCCACCAGTGCGCCCGCACCGGCGCCGCGCCGGCGCGGCAGCCCTGCCCAGGCAGGCCGGCCCGGTGCGAGAATCGGCGCCTTCCCATCCCCCGGACCGCCCATGGCATCCAGCCTGCTCGCCCTGCTCGACGACATCGCCACCGTGCTCGACGACGTGTCGGTGATGACCAAGGTCGCCACCAAGAAGACCGCCGGTGTCCTGGGCGACGACCTGGCGCTCAATGCCCAGCAGGTCACCGGCGTGCAGCCGGACCGCGAGCTGCCCGTGGTCTGGGCGGTCGCCAAGGGCTCGGCCGTGAACAAGCTGATCCTGGTGCCGGCGGCGCTGGCGATCGCCGCGCTGGAAGCCTGGCTGCGCAGCCGGGGCTGGAACATCCCGCTGATCACGCCGTTGATGATGGTCGGCGGCGCCTTCCTCTGCTACGAAGGCGTGGAAAAGCTGGTGCACAAGTTCCTGGCGCCCAAGGCCGCCGTGCAGGCCCAAAAGCAGGAGCTCGTGCAGGCCGTGGCCGACCCGGCGGTGGACCTGGTCGCGCATGAGAAGGACAAGATCAAGGGCGCCATCCGCACCGACTTCATCCTCTCGGCCGAGATCATCGTGATCAGCCTGGGCACGGTGGCCGACAAGTCCTTCGCCGTGCAGGTGGGCGTGCTGTGCGCGATCGCGGTGCTGATGACCGTCGGCGTGTACGGCCTGGTCGCCGGCATCGTCAAGCTCGACGACGCCGGGCTGGCGCTGAGCCAGCGGCCGGGTGACTCCGCGTTCGCGCGCTCCAAGCGCGCGCTCGGCCGCGGCATCCTGGTCGCTGCGCCCTGGTTGATGAAATTCCTGTCGGTGGCCGGCACGGCCGCCATGTTCCTGGTCGGCGGCGGCATCCTGGTACACGCCATCGGCCCGGTGCACCACGCCATCGCCGCCATCACGCCGGCGGGCGGCTGGGGCAGCCTGGTGGGCCTGCTGGCCGAAGGCGTGTTCGGGGTGATCGCCGGCGCCGCCGTGCTGGCCGTGGTCTCGGTCATCGCCCGGCTGCGCGGTCGCGCGCCGGCGCACTGATCCCGGCGCCGGGCCTCAGCCCAGCTTCTGCAGGAAGTCGATCAGCTGCGCCCGCTGCCGCGGGCCGAGCAGGCGCAGCAGCGGCAGCATGCGCAGGACCAGCTGCGGCAGCTTCGGCACCACGTCGGCGGCGCGTCCCTGGCCCAGCAGTTCCAGCGCGGAATCGAGGCTGGCGGCGTCGACGGCGGCCGGCGCAGGGGCCGGCGGCGCGGGCTCCGGAGCCGGCGCCGGCACGATGTCCTGCATCGGCGCGGGCATCGCCGGCGGCGCCACCGGCACCG
>JAYRTA010000032.1:0-10144 GCA_041919875.1 Arenimonas sp. | reverse complement strand
TACATGCTCAATGCCCTGCGCCTGGTCGACGGCTTCGCCCTGGCCGACTTCGAATCGCGCACCGGCCTGCCGCGGTCGGCCATCGAGGCTGAACTGGCGCAGGCCGTGGACCGGGGCTGGCTGGTGGTCGAGGACGCCCGGGTGCGGCCGACGGACCTGGGGCGGCGCTTCACCAACGACGTGATCGGGCTGTTCCTGCGCTAGCCCGGCTTCCTCTACAATCCCCCCGCCCCAGGTGCTCGGGAAGCCGGTCCAATGCCGGCGCTGCCCCCGCAACGGTAGGCCTGCGAAACCCCGCCAAGACGCCACTGTGCCCACCGGGCATGGGAAGGCGGCGGGGCCGGCACGGAAGTTTCGTGCCCGCAGGCAAGCCCGGAGACCGGCCTGGGGAGCAGCGGCCGCCCCCGTGGGCGGCCGTCCGATGGCACGTTGCGGAGGGCGACGGGGCAGCGATGCGTCCTGCGCCCGCGTGCGCACCCGTGCCGTTCCCCCTTGCTTTCGCCGCGTGCCCCGTCCCGCGGGTGAGCGTCCAAGGAGGAACCATGCACCGCCGCCATTCCCAGCCCCACCGAAGCATCCTGGCCCTGGCCATCATCCCGGCCCTGGCCGGCCCGGCCCTGGCCGCCGACGACCTGCGCACGCTCGATGCCGTGCAGGTCACCGAAACCCGCATCGCCCGCCCGGTCGGCGAAGCACTGTCCTCGGTCACCATCCTCACCCGCGCCGACATCGAGCGCAGCCAGGCCCCCGACCTGATCGACCTGCTCGCCCGCCAGGCCGGCGTCGACACCGCCCGCACCGGCGGCGCCGGCAGCGCCAGCACGGTGTTCCTGCGCGGCGGCAACTCCAACCACGTGCTGGTGCTGGTCGACGGCGTGCGCGTGGGCTCCACCGGCCAGGGCGTGTTCGACTTCGCCCACCTGCCGCTCGAGCAGATCGAACGCATCGAGATCGTGCGCGGCCCGCGCGCGGCGGTCTGGGGCTCGGACGCCATCGCCGGCGTCATCCACGTCTTCACCCGCGACCCGGCCGCGGCCAGCGTGCGCCTGCAGGCGGGCAGCTACGGCCGCGCCGGCGCCAGCGCCAGCGGCGGCTGGGGCGACGCCGACCGCGGCCTGGGCCTGACCGGCGGCTACCGGCGGCTGACGGGCTTCTCGGCCACCAATGCCGATGCCTTCTCCTTCGACCCCGACCGCGATGGCTACGAGGCCGGCCACCTGGGCCTGCGCGGGCGGACCGCCCTGGGCAGCCAGCGGCTGGCCTTCAACGCCGTCGCCACCGATGCCCGGGTCGAGTTCGACCAGGGCGTCACCGACGCACGCAACGTGTCCGGCGGCCTGAGCCTGGGCGGCGACCTGGGCGACGGCTGGAGCCACCAGCTCAGCCTCGGCCACGCCCGCGAGGACCTGGACTCGGCCGGCAGCTATCCCAACGCCTTCCGCAGCCGGCGCCTGAGCCTGGACTGGGTGCACACCCTGGCCCTGGGCGACGCCCGCCTGAACCTGGGCGCCAACGCCCAGCGCGAGCGCGGCGAATCCTGGGACGGCTTCAACGGCGACGTGTTCGGCGAAACCCGCGACAGCGCCGCCCTGTTCGCCGCCTTCGGCGGCCGCTGGGGCCGCCAGGCCCTGGACGCCTCGCTGCGGCGCGACCACAGCGGCCAGTACGGCGGCGCCACCACGGGCAGCCTGGCCTGGGGCCTGGACGTCTCCGACCGGGTCCGCCTGCGCGCCGCCTGGGGCGAAGGCTTCCGCGCCCCGAACTTCAACGAGCTCTACTACCCGGATTTCGGCTGGGGCTACGCCGGCAACCCGGACCTGCGGCCGGAACACTCGGAGACCTGGGAGGCCGGGCTGGAGGCACGCCCGGCCGACGGCCACCGGCTGGGCCTGGCCGCCTACCGCACCCGGGTGCGCGACATGATCGCCTTCGCCGAACCGGTCACCAACAACGCCATCAACATCGCCCGCGCCCGGATGGACGGCGTCGAACTCGAGTACCGCTTCGACCGGGGCCGGTTCCTGGCCGGCGGCAACCTGGCCTGGCAGGAGGCGGTGGACGAGGCCAGCGGCCTGGCCCTGCTGCGCCGCGCCAAGCGCAAGGCCCACGTGGACCTGGGGTGGCGGTTCGGCAACGGGCTCGAGCTGGGGCTCGACGGCGACTATGTCTCGGCGCGCCGCGACGCCGGCGGCCAGGCCGGGGCCTTCGCCCTGGCCCACCTTCGCCTGGCCTGGCAGATCAATCCGTCCTGGCGGCTCGAAGGCCGGGTGGAAAACCTCGCCGACCGCGACTACACGCTGGTCTACGGCTACAACACGCCGGGCCGCAGCGGGGTGCTGAGCCTGGTCTGGAACGGCCGCTGCGGCCCCCTTCGGCCACGGGCCGCCGGTAGCGGCACGGGCCGGCCGGCCCTAGTCGGGGCCGGCCGGCTGTGCCTATCATCCGGGCGGGGAGTCCTTTGGAGCGCCGCATGGCCATGTCGGCACAACCGCCATCCGCGCCTGCACCGACCTTGGCGTCGCGGCAGTTGCCGGAGCGCGTCCGGCAGTTGCTGGGGGGCATCCTCGAGTACGCCTCGGACGAGATCGAGCGCTCGCTGGTGGCGATGCTCAACGAGTTCGAGCAGCAGTTGTTCAAGTACGCCGAGCAGGCGCGCAGCAATTCCGTGCAGTCGCGCTGGTTCGAAGCCCAGCGCCTGGTCAAGCGCACCCGCCCCGACCTGGTGCCGCGCTTCCTGATCCTGCTCGAGGCCGAACTGGCCAGCATCAAGGACCCGCCTGGCCAGCGCGGCGCCACCGGCGGCGTCTACCGCGGCCAGCCGACCGAGCTGGCGCTGGTGGACGCGATGGACATGGACGAAGTGTCCATCCTGTCCGAGATCGCCGGCCGCGCCGAGGTCCGCAACAGCCTGCCGCTGTACATGCTGGGCCAGCGCTTCGGCGTGCTCGCCGGGCGCCCGGCCTTCGATTCCGAAACCCTGCCGATCGGCCCCCAGGCCTTGTGCCGGATGATCCGCGAGGCCTCGACCTGCCTGGAGCTGGCCGGCGAACACCGCGTATTGCTGTTCCGCACCTTCGAGCGGCACCTGATGCCGCTCTACAGCGGCTTCGTCGAATCGCTCAACACCTACCTTTCGCGCAACGGCGTGCTGCCCAACCTGCACTACGTGCCCGTGCGCGTGCGTTCGGGATCGCCCGGGACGCGGCCCGAGCCGCGCCCCGCCCGCCCCGCCGACAAGCCCGCCGAGCGCGCTGCGGAAACGCCGGCCGCCCGCGGCCCGGCCGCCGGGCCGGGCCCGGCCCCCGCCGGCACGGGCGAAGGCGGCCAGGACGCCTTCAACCAGATGCGGCAGCTGCTCGCCGGCCGCCGCCAGTTGCTGGGCAAGCTGGTGGGCTCGGGCGCCCGCGCCGCCACCCCGGAGGCGGGCGTGCCGGTGCCCACGCCGACCGTGCAGCAGGCCCTGGGCCAGCTCCAGGGCCGCGCGGCGTCGCCGGTCCTGGTCAACGGCCGCCCGCAACAGCGCAACGTGGGGCACCTCAAGCAGGACCTGCTGGCCCAGCTGCGCGACGCCGTGCCCGAGGGCAAGGCGCCGGTGCTGGCCGAGGAGGACGGCGACGCCATCGACCTGGTGGGCATGCTGTTCGACCACCTGATGAAGGACGTGCGGCCCAACAGCCCGGCCGCCACCCTGCTCGGGAAGCTGCAGGTGCCGCTGCTGCGCGTGGCCCTGCAGGACAAGGCCTTCTTCACCCGCCAGCAGCACCCGGCGCGGCAGATGCTCAACGCCATCGCCGAGACCGGTGCCTACTGGCTCGGCGACGACGACGCCGACCAGCAGCTGGTGGGCAAGATGGAAGCGGTCGTGGACCGCACGGTGCGCGATTTCGACGGCGACCTGGGGCTGTTCAACAACCTGCTCGAGGACCTCAGCTCGCACCTGCAGACGGTGTCGCGCAAGGCCGAGGTGGCCGAGAAGCGCCACGTCGAGGCGGCGCGCGGCAAGGAAAAGCTGGCGCTGGCGCGCGAACGCGCCGCCGCCGCGGTCGAATCCCTGCTCAAGAAGCAGAACCTGCCGCGCTTCACCCATACCCTGCTCAGCCAGGCCTGGACCGACGTGATGGCCCTGACCTCGCTGCGCCATGGCGAGGACTCCGAGGCCTGGAAGCAGCAGCTGGACGTGGCCGACCGCCTGGTCGCCGCCGCCAAGGCCACGCCCGGCCAGGCCCCGCTGCCGGCGCCGGAGGCGGCGGCGCTGCGCCAGGAAATCGAATCCTCGCTGTCCCAGGTCGGCTACCACAACGAGGAGGCCTCGGCGATCGCCCAGCGCCTGGTCGAGCCGCAGGCCAATGCCGAGGACGACACCTCCGCCAGCCGCACCGAACTCACCATGCGCCTCAAGGCCCGCGCCCGCCTGGGCGAGGACCTGCAGACCTCGCGCAAGAAGAAGGTCACGCTGGCGCCCGAAGAGCAGGCCCGGCTCGACCAGATCAAGCACCTGCCCTTCGGCACCTGGTTCGAATTCCGCTCCGAGAAGGGCGAGAAGGTCCGGCGCCGCCTGTCCTGGTTCTCCACCGTCACCGGCCACGTGCTGTTCGTGAACCACCGCGGCCAGAAGGTCGGCGAGCACACCCTCGAAGGCCTGGCCAAGGCCATGGTCGCCGGCGAAGTGAAGCTGGCCGAGGAAGAGAAAGGCACCCTGATCGACCGCGCCTGGGGCGCGGTGATGAATGCCCTGCGCTCCTTCGCGGGCCAGGCGCCGGCCGAGGCCACCGCCCGATGAATGCGAACACCGATTACCGCCGGGCCAAGCGCCGCAAGGTCGGTTTCAACATCGACGTCGTCGACACCATGACCGGGGGCACGGTCGGCAAGCTCAGCAACCTCTCCGAGACCGGCATGCTGCTGGTGCTGGGCAAGGCGCTGGTCAGCGATGCGTTGTTCCAGCTGCGCTTCGAGCTGCCGCTGGAGTCGGGCAGCACGCGCAGCGTCGAAGTCGGCGCACACGAGCTGTGGTCGGACGACGCCACTGCGCCCGGCCAGGTCTGGACCGGCTTCCGATTCATCGACGTATCCCCGAACGACGTCGCCTTCATCCGGGACTGGGTGGATGCGCCGGGCAGCCAATACGTCTGATCCGATGCGCGCGCGGCGTGCGCTGCGCCTGGCGGCGCCGGCGTGGCTCGCGCTGCTGGTCGCCTGCGGCGCGCCCGCCGAAATGCGCCACGAGCAGCTGCACGTCTTCGGCTCGATCGCCGACATCACGCTCCAGGGCGCGCCGCCCGAGGCCGCCCAGGCCGCCCTGGTGGAAGCCTCGGCCCTGCTCACGCGCTACCACGGCGAATGGCACGCCTGGGAAGAGTCCGACCTGGTGCGGATCAACGCCGCCTTCGCCCGCGGCGAGGACGCCCCCGCCCCGGCCTCGGTCCTGGAACTGGTCGAGCTCTCCCGCCCGCTGGTGGAGGAAAGCGGCGGCCTGTTCGACCCGGCGGTCGGCGGCCTGGTCTCGGCCTGGGGCTTCCACACGTCCACGTTCCCCGTGGTGACGCCGGCCCCGCGGGCCGACCAGCTGGCCGACTGGCGCCAGCATCGGCCGGTGTTTGCGTCCGTGCAGCGGCGCGGCGATCGCCTGCGCAGCGAAGACCCGCGCGTGCAGCTCGACTTCGGCGCCGTGGCCGAGGGCGTGGCCGCCCGCGACGTCGCCGCCGTGTTCGCGCGCCACGGCGTGCGCAACGCCCTGGTCTCGCTCGGCGGCGACGTGCTGGCCCTGGGCGACGCCGGCGGCCGGCCGTGGTCCGTCAGCCTGCGCGACCCCTTCGGCGGCGTGCTGGGCGGGGTCGAACTGGCCGATGGCGAGGCCCTGTTCAGCACCGGCAACTACAACAAGTTCCGCGCCTCGCCCTCGGGCGCGCGCTGGGCGCACATCCTCGACCCGCGCACCGGCCACCCGGCGCGCGGTGCCGCCACGGTGGTGGTGCTGCATTCCGATCCGGTGCGGGCCGATGCCGCGGCCACCGCCGTGTTCGTCGCCGGCCCGGCCGGCTTCGCCGACCTGGTGCGCCGCATGCGCCTGGGCTGCGTGCTGATGGTGACCGAGGAGAACGAACTGCTGGTCACCCGCGCCATGGTGGCGCGGGTGCGGCTGCTGCGCCAGCCGGTGCCGCTGGGCGATCCGCTCGATACCGGCGCCACCTGCGCCGGCTGAGGCCGGCGCCTTTCAGCCCGCCGGCGGCGCCCGGAAGCAGGCCGCCGCCTCGGGCTTGTGGATGGCGAAGCCCTGGGCGTAGTCCACGCTCAGGCCACGCAGCAGGTCGCGCGCGCGCTCGTCGGCCACCCATTCCGCCACCACCTGCAGGCCCAGCTGGTGGCCGATGTCGGTCACGGCCCGCACGATCGAATAGCTCACCGGGTCGGTCTCGATGTTGCGGATGAAGCTGCCGTCGATCTTGATGTAGTCCACCGGCAGGTTCTTGAGGTAGCCGAACGAGGCCATGCCCGAACCGAAGTCGTCGAGCGAGAACTTGCAGCCGGCCGCGCGCAGCTTCTGCATGAATTCGACCGCCCGCGCCATGCTGCTCACGGCGGCCGTCTCGGTGATCTCGAAGCAGATCCTCTGCGGCGACACGCCGTAGTCCTCCAGCGCCCGCAGCACGAAGTCGGCGAAGGCATTGTCTTCGAAGGTGGGTCCGCTGAGGTTGATCGCGCACAGCTTCACCGGCCGGCCGGACGGATGCAGGCGGGAGAAGTTCGCCAGCGTCGTCTCCACCACCCAGCGGTCGAGCTGGGGCATCAGGCCGAAGCGCTCGGCGGCGGGAATGAAGGCGCCCGGCGGCACCATCTGGCCGGCCTCGTCGCGCATGCGCACCAGCATCTCCATGTGCACGCCTTCGGCCTGCTCGCCGTGCCACAGCGGCGCCAGCTCCTGGAAATGCAGCAGGAAGCGGCCTTCGTTGAGCGCCTCGCGGATGCGCGCGGCCCATTCCATCTCGCTGCGGCGCTTGGCGGTCTCCGAATCGTCCTCGGAGAACAGGTGCACGCGGTTGCGGCCGCGCTCCTTGGCCATGTAGCAGGCGGTGTCGGCATTGGCCAGCAGCGTGCGCTGGCTCAGGCCCGGCCCGCCCAGCATCACCACGCCGATGCTGGCGCTGATGGTGTAGTTGCGGTCTTCCCAGGCGAACACGTAGCCGTCGATCTCCAGCCGCACGCGCTCGGCCAGGGCGAGGGCCTGGGCCTCGCCGATGTCCTCGGCGAGAAGTGCGAACTCGTCGCCGCCCAGGCGCGCCAGCACGCCCTGCTCGGGCACCAGCCCGGCCAGACGGCGCGAGAGCTGGGCCAGCAACTGGTCGCCGGCGTAATGGCCCGATGTGTCGTTGACCAGCTTGAACTGGTCGAGGTCGAGATACAGCAGTGCGCTGGGCGCGCCGCCCTCGTCCAGCGCCGAGATCGCCGCCTGCAGGCGCCGTTCGAACTCGCGTCGGTTGTACAGGCCGGTGAGCGAATCGTGCGTGGCCTGGTAGCTCAGCTCCTCGCTCAGCACGCGCAGCTCGGTGATGTCGTTGGCCACGCCCAGCAGGTGCGGCTCGCCGGCGATGCGGATCGCCGACACCGACAGGGTCGCCCAGAACGGCTGCTGGCCCGGCGGCCGCAGCCGCGCGGTTTCATTGAAGATGGCGTTGGGCGAACGCGCGACCTCGCGGATGCGCTCGCGCAGCCCGGGCTCCTCGACCAGGTCCACCAGCTGGGCCGGCATTTGCCCGGCTTCGCCCAGGCGGTCGCGGAAGGCCTGGTTGGCGTAGACCAGGCGGCCGTCGTCGGCGCGCGCGAGCACCACCAGGGCCGGCAGCAGCTCGTTGAGGGCGCGGAAGCGCTCTTCGCTTTCGCGGGCCTGGCGCGACATCTCGCGCGCCAGCAGCAGGGCCCGGGCGCGGGTGCCGGCGATCGACCAGGCCAGCGTCGCCATCAGCAGGCTGGCCAGTGCGCCGATGGCGAAGGTGAGCCAGGGCAGCCAGGCGGTCGTCAGCACGGTCGGCCGCGCCAGCGCCTGCAGGTGCCAGGTGCGGCCACCGAAGCTGAGGTCGCGGGCGAACTCGGGCGAGCTGACCTGGGCCGCCACGGCCTGGACGTCGTCGTCGGCGAACAGCAGCTGCGCGCCGGCGTCGGTGGTGTCGGTGACGCGCACCGCGAAGCGCTCGCGCGCCTCGGCCGGCAGGGAATCCTCGATCAGGCGGCTCACCCGGAACGACGCCGCGAGCGACCCCAGTTCGCGTGCGCGCCGGGTGGCGACGTCGCGCGGCAGCGGCCCGGCCGAATACACCGGCAAGCGGATGGTGATGCCATCGTTGTGGCCCGGCATGCCCTGGCGCTGGACCAGCTTGAACGGGGCCGACATGACCAGTTGGTCGGAATCGCGGGCGAAATGCGCGGCGGCCAGGTTTTCCGGCTGCCGGGCGATGTCCAGCCCGATCAACTGGGCATTGCCCGACAGCGGCGCCACGAGCACCGAAAGATAATGCTCGCGGCCATCCGGCGGCTCGCTGGGCGAGGCTCGGTCGCTGCGCTCGGCGTAGGCCAGGGCCTGCAGGCTGGGGAATTGGTCGCGCGGCCGCAGGTTCTCGAACATCGCCTGGAATTCGCGGTCGGTCACTTCGTCCGACGACAGGAACAGCGCCTGCACCGAACGCACCAGCTGCCCGCAGGTGACCAGCTTGGCCTCGACCGCGTCGAAACTGCCTTCGGCCAGGCGCTCGAGCCGCACCCGCTCCGAGCGCGCCAGGGAATCGTGGTGCACCAGGGCCGCCAGGATGCTCAGGCCCAGGCCAGCCAGCAGCGCGCCCAGGCTCCAGAGCCAGGCGGGCTGTCCGAGGAACCCTCCATCCTTACGCTGCCTGTCCAGACACGCTCTCCTGCGCTGACGCCGCCAATGCGGCAAACTCCGGGCTTTCCTGCCCGGAATGCGCCATGGACCCCAGAAACCCCGTCACTCTATATCGCGCCCACCTCGCCACGATCAAGGCGAGATGCGATGCCGCACTGCAAAAAGCGGGACTCGATCACATTGTGGTCGCCTCGGGCGTCGAAAAAACGGAGTTCCTCGACGATCGCCCCTACCCGTTCAAGCCAAACGCACAATTCAAGGCCTGGGTGCCACTGACCCGGCATCCGCACTGCTGGGTGGCCTATTCGCCAGGCCGGCGGCCGGTGCTGGTGTACTACCAGCCCGACGACTACTGGCACGTCCCGCCGACCGCGCCCGAAGGCGTGTGGGTGGACGAATTCGACATCCGGGTGATCTCCGACCCGGCGCAGGCAGCGGAACACCTGCCGCGTGAAGGCCGGGTCGCGGTGATCGGCGAGGCCGATGCGGCCCTGCCCGGCCTGGTCCCCAACAACCCCCCGGTCGTGCTCGACTACCTGCACTACCACCGCGCCTTCAAGACGCCCTACGAACTCGACCGCATGCGCGCCGCCCAGCGCCGCGCCGTGCCCGGCCACCTGGCCGCGCGCGCGGCCTTCCTGGCGGGTGAATCCGAGGCCGGCATCCACCGCGCCTACCTGGCCGCCACCGGCCACACCGACCTGGACCTGCCCTACGCGAACATCATCGGCCTGAACGAACACGGCGCCACCCTGCACTACCAGTTCAAGGACACGCAGGCCCCGGACCAGCACCGTGCCCTGCTGATCGACGCCGGCGCCGAGGTGGACGGCTACGCCAGCGACATCACCCGCACCTGGAGCCAGGGCGACGCGGACTTCGCCGGCCTGGTGGATGCCGTCGAGCGCGAGCAGCAGGCCCTGTGCGCCCAGGTCCGCGCCGGCACCGACTACCGCGACCTGCACCTGGAATGCCACCTGCGCCTGGGCAGCGTGCTGCGCGACCTGGGCATCGTGGACATGGACCCGGGCGAGATGCTGGCGCGCGGCGTCACCTCCACCTTCTTCCCGCACGGCCTGGGCCACCCCATCGGCCTGCAGGTGCACGACGTGGCCGGTTTCAGCGACGAGGACGGCCAGCTGATCCCGCGCCCGCCCGGCCACCCCTACCTGCGCATGACCCGCACCCTGGCCCCCGGCATGGTGGTGACGATCGAGCCGGGCATCTACTTCATCCCCACCTTGCTCGAAAAACTCCGGGCCACGCCGGAAG
>JAYRTA010000031.1:0-10271 GCA_041919875.1 Arenimonas sp. | reverse complement strand
TGATGTTGCTTTCAAGGCAACCGTCGGGGCAGCCGTCGGTCATCCTTAACGCGAACGTAACACAACTGGGCGGCGAAAAAACCAGTGCCCGCCCTCACCTTGCGTTAAGGGCCGTTTAATTTCCCGTTCATGTTCGGCCGCCCGCCGGCCCGGAGTCCCCGATGCCCCCCCTTGCCGACACCCTCCGCGCCGCCCTGGCGGCCCTCCCGGACCCGCACACGGGCCAGCCGCTGGGGCCCGACGCGGTCCGGCACCTGGCCCTGGACGGAGACCGGGCCCGCATCGAGCTGCAGCTCGGCTACCCGGCCGCGGGGTGGCACGCGGCCCTGGCCGCCCGGGCCCGGGCAGTGGCGGAAGCGCTTCCCGGGCTCGCGCAGGCCGAGGTCGCGGTCTCGTCCCGGGCCCACGCCCACCGGGTCCAGGGGGGGCTGAGCCCGCTGCCGGGCGTGCGCAACATCCTGGCGGTGGCCTCGGGCAAGGGCGGGGTCGGCAAGTCCACCACCGCGGTCAACCTGGCCCTGGGCCTGCAGGCCGAGGGCGCCCGGGTGGGGGTGCTGGACGCCGACATCTACGGTCCGTCGATCCCGAAGATGCTGGGCCTGTCCGGCCGCCCGGACAGCCCGGACGGGAAGACCATCGAGCCCAAGGCCGGGCACGGCCTTCAGGCGATGTCCATCGGCCTGCTGGTGGGCGAGGACACCCCGATGATCTGGCGCGGGCCGATGGTCACCCAGGCCCTGCAGCAGCTGCTCAACGACACCCGCTGGGACGGCCTGGACTACCTGGTGATCGACCTGCCGCCGGGCACCGGCGACATCCAGCTCACCCTGTCCCAGCGCGTGCCCGTCTCTGGGGCCCTCATCGTCACCACCCCCCAGGACATCGCCACCCTCGACGCCCGCAAGGCCCTGCAGATGTTCAACAAGGTGGACGTGCCGGTGCTCGGCATCGTCGAGAACATGGCCGTGCACACCTGCTCGAATTGCGGCCACGTCGAGCACGTGTTCGGCGCCGGTGGCGGCGAGCGCATGGCCGCGCAGTACGGCGTGCCCCTGCTGGGCTCGCTGCCGCTGGACATCCGGATCCGGGAGCAGGCCGACGGCGGCATGCCCACGGTCGCCGCGGACCCCGATTCGCCCCTGGCGCAGGCCTACCGGGACATCGCCCGGCGCACCGCGGCCGGGCTGTCGCTGCAGGCGCGCAACAAGGCGATCGGGCTGCCCAACATCGTCATCCAGGCCAGCTGATGCGCGCGCTCGCGCTTTGCCTGCTGCTGGTGGTGGCGGGTCCGGTCCGGGCCGGCCCGCCGGAGCTGGGCCGGGTGCTGGCGGCGGCCCATGCCCAGGTCGGCGTCACCGTCCACTACGACGGCCGCTACGAGCGCCTGGACTACCCCGGCGGCGACGTGCCGGCCGAGCGCGGGGTGTGCACGGACGTGGTGATCCGGGCGCTGCGGGCCGCCGGCCTGGACCTGCAGCAGGCGGTGCACGAGGACATGCGCCGCGACTTTGCCGCCTACCCGCCGCTGTGGGGCCTGCGCCGGCCGGACCGCAACATCGACCACCGCCGCGTGCCCAACATCGAAACCTGGGCGCGACGGGCCGGCCATGCGCTGCCGGCCACCCGCGACCCGGCCGCCTACCTGCCAGGCGACCTCGTCAGCTGGCGCCTGCCCAACGGACTTCCGCACATCGGGCTGGTGTCCGACCGCCGCGCCACCGATGGTTCCGGGCGCCGGCTGGTGGTGCACAACATCGGCGCCGGCACCCGGGTCGAGGACGTGCTGCTGGCCTGGCCCCCGGCCGGCCATTTCCGGATATTCCGCGGGCCGTCGCCCCCGGCCGGCCCGGGCCGCTAGAATCCCGGCTTTCGCCACGAGCCCCGAGCGCATGAGCATCAAGTCCGACCGCTGGATCCGCCGCCTGTCCGAACAGCAGGGCATGATCGAGCCCTTCGAGCCGGGCCAGGTGAAGCATGCGGCCGACGGCCAGCGCATCGTCAGCTACGGCACGTCCAGCTACGGCTACGACGTGCGCTGCGCGCGCGAGTTCAAGATCTTCACCAACATCAATTCCACCATCGTCGACCCCAAGGCCTTCGACCCGACCAGCTTCGTGGACGTGGTGTCGGACGTGTGCATCATCCCGCCCAACAGCTTCGCGCTGGCGCGCACGGTCGAGTACTTCCGCATCCCGCGCGACGTGCTGGTGGTGTGCCTGGGCAAGAGCACCTACGCCCGCTGCGGCATCATCGTCAACGTCACGCCGCTCGAGCCGGAGTGGGAAGGCCACGTGACCCTGGAGTTCAGCAACACCACGCCGCTGCCGGCCAAGATCTACGCCGGCGAGGGCGTGGCGCAGATGCTGTTCTTCCAGTCCGACGAGGTCTGCGAGACCTCGTACAAGGACCGCGGCGGCAAGTACCAGGGCCAGACCGGCGTCACCCTGCCGCGCACCTGAGGCCGCCCCCGCGTCCGCGGGATGGGCGGCCGCCGGGAAGTTCCCTACCGTCGGAGTGTCTCCGAGGAGGGAAGCCATGGCCCTGCGAACCGCCCTGACCTGCCTGCTGCTGGTCGCGGCGGCCCCTGCCGCTGCCCAGTTGGGCGAGCCCGAACGCGCGGT
Organism: Arenimonas sp.; assembly: GCA_041919875.1. Taxonomy (GTDB): domain Bacteria; phylum Pseudomonadota; class Gammaproteobacteria; order Xanthomonadales; family Xanthomonadaceae; genus Arenimonas. Next base: position 7,650 of record JAYRTA010000031.1, on the reverse strand, counting down.
GCTGACCGCGCTCAACATCTGCTGGGAGGCCGAAGAGGGCGCCGACCTGGGCCAGGTCGCCCGGTCCTATGGCTTTTACCGCGTGCCCCAGGCGCGGGCGCCGATGCAGATGACCGAGGCCGGCGCCAGCGTGGTGTTCCTGAGCGCGGATTTCGGGGCCGGGGCCGACGGCGAGCCGGAGCCTGCGTGCCGCATCACGGTGCTCAAGCCCAACCTCGACACCGCCTGGACGCCGCCCGGGCCGCCGCTGCCGGCGGGGAGCGCGTTGGTGGAGCGGATCATTTCGGCGGCGGCGGGCTTTGGCCGCGGCTACCAGGTGCTCCAGCGGGCGGCCAGCCATCCGCGGCGCCCCGGGCGGACCGGCACCCTGCTGCGCTCCGACGAGGGGCGACGGGCGCGGCTGATCTACATCGAGCAGGGGCCGGCCGACTATGAATTCCTGTACGTGGCGGCCGCCCGCGAGGTCGCCGACGCGCCGGCGACGCGGGACATCGGCACCGACCCGTCGCTGCGCACGGTGCTGCAGGCCTTCGTCAACGACCGCTGGGAAATCGCCTTCTGCGAGCTCAATCCGCATGCCTGCCGGACGCCGGAGCAACTGCGCGCGGAGCGCGAGGCGGCGAGCCAGGACCGCGGCTGGAGCCTGCCATCCCTCGTGCTGCCCGGCAGCCGCGACGACCCGCGTGCGCACCAGCGCCAGCTCCAGGACAGCGCCTGGTGGGACAACTACCACCGTTGCGGCCGCGGCACCTGCTGAGGCCGCTGCGGCGGAACCGGGGGCGTCGGCTAGCCCTTGCGGAAAAGCATCGACACGCCGACCACGACCAGGGCCAGCGGCCACCAGCGCGCCAGCGTGGCCCAGATGCGGAACTCCGGGATCAGGTTGTTGGCCAGCAGCAGGGCGCCCAGGACGATCAGGACCAGGGCCGGCACGAGGTTGCTGTTCTTCATGGTCGCTCCGAGGAGTCAGGGGCCCGGCAGGCGCGCCAGGTGTTCGCGCAGGGAAGATACCAGCGCGTCGCGCGCCGACGCCACGAAGGGCTCGCGGGCACCGGCGCCCCAGACCGGCCCGGGCCAGGCGGCGTCGCCCTCGCGGCGCCCGACCACGTGCACGTGCAGCTGGCGGACGATGTTGCCCAGCGCACCGATGTTGATCTTTTCCGGCGCCGGCGAGCTGCTTGCGCGCAGCAACCGGCCGGCCAGGTTCACTTCGGCCAGCAGCAGGCGCTGGGACGCGCCGTCCAGGTCGATCCACTCGCTGGCGCCGGCGACGCGCGGCACGAGGACCAGCCAGGGGAAGCGCGCATCGTCCATCAGGCGCAACTGGGACAGCGGGCCGTCGGCGACCGCGATGGTGTCTGCCGCAAGGCGCGGGTCCAGCACGAACGCGTCGGCCATGCCTAGCGCAGCACCTTCTGCAGGAAACCCAGGGTGCGCTCCATGGCCTGCCTGGCCACGGCCTCGTTGAAGTCGGCCCGTTGGTCGCAGTTGAAGCCGTGGCCGGCGCCGGGCCAGACGTGGATTTCCGCGGCCGTGAGCGCTTCGCGGTGGCGGGCGACGTCCTCCGGCGGGATCAGCGGGTCGTCCTCGCCGAAATGCAGCAGCAGCGGCGCCTTGGGCCGTTCCCCCAGCAGGGGCACGGTGCGGCCGCCGTAGTAGCTCACCGCCGGCAGGCCGATGCGGGTGTTGGCCAGGAAGGCGACGCTGCCGCCCCAGCAGTAGCCGACCACCGCCACCCGATGCTCGGCCTCGAGCAGGTCGTAGGCGCCGCGCACGCCGTCCAGGGCGCCATTGAAGCCCAGTTCGGCGGCGACCTCGCGCCCGCGCGCCACCCCGGCCTCGTCGTACCCCAGCACCGTGCCCGGATGCACCAGGTCGAACAGCGCGGGCGCGATGGTCACGTAGCCGTAGTTGGCGAAACGGTCGGCGACGGCGCGGATGTGCGGGTTGAGGCCGAAGATCTCCTGGACCACGATCACCGCGCCGCGCGGCGCCACGTGCGGCCGGGCCTGCCAGCCGGAGATCCGCCCGTGGCGGGTGGAGATGGAGATCGTCTGTCCCATGTGCCGGCTCCCCTGCGGATCGGATGGAAGTCCCCGGCCGCCAGCCTACACCGGGAGCGGGGCCGGGGAGGGCTATAATCCGCGCCCCGCCCGCGAACCCCACGCCATGTCCGCCAGCCAGCCCAAGGTGGGCTTCGTCAGCCTCGGCTGCCCGAAAGCCCTCGTCGACTCCGAACGCATTCTGACCCAGCTCCGGGTCGAGGGCTACGAACTGGTGCCCAGTTACGAGGCCGCCGACGTGGTCGTGGTGAACACCTGTGGCTTCATCGACTCGGCTGTCGCCGAAAGCCTGGACGCGATCGGCGAGGCCCTGGCCGAGAACGGCAAGGTCATCGTCACCGGGTGCCTGGGCAAGCGCCCCGAGCAGATCCGCGCCGCGCACCCGGACGTGCTGTCGATCAGCGGCCCGCAGGACTACGCCTCGGTGATGCAGGCCGTGCACGCGGCGGTGCCGCCCAGGCACGACCCGTTCATCGACCTGGTGCCGGACTACGGCCTCAAGCTGACCCCGAAGCACTACGCCTACCTGAAGATTTCCGAGGGCTGCAACCACCGCTGCAGCTTCTGCATCATCCCCTCGATGCGCGGCGACCTGGCCTCGCGCCCGGTGGACGAGGTGCTGCGCGAGGCCGAGAAGCTGGCGCGCGGCGGCGTGCGCGAGCTGCTGGTGGTGTCGCAGGACACCTCGGCCTATGGCGTGGACCTGAAGTACGCCGAGCGCGAATGGCGCGGCAAGGCCTACCAGACCCGCATGAAGGCCCTGTGCGAGGGGCTGGCCGAGCTGGGGACCTGGAATCGGCTGCACTACGTCTATCCGTACCCGCACGTGGACGAAATCATCCCGCTGATGGCGGAGGGCAGGCTGCTGCCCTACCTGGACATCCCGTTCCAGCACGCCAGCCCGCGCATCCTCAAGCTGATGAAGCGCCCCGGCGCGGTGGACAAGACGCTCGAGCGCATCCGTCGCTGGCGCGGCATCTGCCCCGACCTGACGATCCGCAGCACCTTCATCGTCGGCTTCCCGGGCGAGACCGAGGCCGACTTCGAGGAGCTGCTGGCCTTCCTCGACCAGGCCGAACTCGATCGCGTCGGCGCCTTCGCCTATTCGCCGGTGGAGGGCGCGGCCGCCAACGGCCTGCCCGATCCGGTACCGGACGCGGTGAAGCAGGAGCGCCTGGCGCGCTTCATGGAACTCCAGGCGCAGATCAGCGCCGAGAAGCTCGAGCGCAAGGTCGGCACGGTGCAGCGCTGCCTGGTGGACGCGATCGACGGCGAGCTGGCCATCGCCCGGTCCATGGCCGACGCCCCCGAGATCGACGGCCTGGTGCAGATCCAGGACGGCGAGGCGGCGGGTCTGAAGCCCGGCGATTTCTGCGACGTGCGCATCATGGGCAGCGACGAGCACGACCTGTTCGGCCTGGTCGGCGAGCCCGAGGACTGAGTTTCCCGCCGCGGCGCGGCGGCGCTACAGTGGCCGGCATCGCCCGGTCCCGGAGCCCGCCATGCGCCTTGCCGCCGTGCTGCTGCTGGTCATGCCCCTGCCGCTGCAGGCCGCGCCGTCGGCCCCGGCGGATGCGGCGCCGCCCGGGCGCCCGGCCCTCGCGCCCATGGACGAGGCAATGCTGGCCAACCAGTACGGCGGCCGGGTCGAGGTGCGCCTGGACGCGGATTTCAACGGCGATGGCGACCCCGACACCGCCGCCGTGATGCGGGACGACGGCGCCGAGACCCGGCGCCTGGTCGTGGCCCTGGGCTACCGCAACGAGGTGGACATGGGCCACGAGCCGATCGGCGAGGCCGCCATGGACCCGTATCCCCTCGGCGACGCCCGGTTGCGCGTGGACCGCCGCGGCGTGCTGCTGGTCGAGGACCTCGCCGGCGGCACCAGTGCCATCGCCAGCACCTACCGCTATCGTTTCGATCCGGCCACGCGCCGCATGCGCCTGATCGGCGACGACGTGCACTACTACAGCCGCACGAACCAGCACGACCAGGTCCGCATCAGCACCAACCGCCTGACCGGCGTGCAGTTGCGGCGGGTGGACCGGTTGGCGCCCGAGGGCGCCGAAGAGGCTTACCTGCCCGGCCCGGAGGAACGCCGAAGCGTGCCCACCGCGCCGATCTACATGGAAGACGCCCCGGCGCCCGAAGACACGCTGGGCCTGGGCGGCTGAGCCGGCGACCGCACCCGCGATGAGCGCGCCCGCCGACGCCACGCCCAAGCCCGCCCGGCGCAAGCCCAACCTGCGCGAGCGGGTGGATGCTCTGCGCAACCTGCCGCCCTTCCTGGGGCAGATCTGGGCGACCAGCAAGCCGCTGACCCTGATGGCCCTCGGCCTGCGCCTGCTGCGGGCGCTGCTGCCGGTGGTGATGCTGTACGTGGGCAAGCTGATCATCGACGAGGCCGTGCGCCTGGTGGGCCTGGCGCCGGGCGACGGCAGCCTGCGCGCCTGGTGGGACAGCGGCGAACTGCGCCACCTGATGCTGCTGCTGGGCCTGGAATTCGGCCTGGCGGTGCTGTCGGACGTCCTGGGCCGGCTGGTGGCCCTGGCCGACGCCTTGCTCTCGGAACTGTTCACCAACGCCACCAGCGTGCGCCTGATGGAGCACGCCGCCACGCTCGACCTCGAGGATTTCGAGGACCCGGAGCTGCAGGACCGCCTGGACCGCGCCCGGCGCCAGACCATGGGCCGCATGACCCTGATGAGCCAGCTGTTCGGCCAGGCCCAGGACGTGGTGACGGTGATCAGTTTCGCCATCGGCCTGCTGGTCTATGCGCCCTGGCTGATCGCGCTGCTGGGCGTGGCCCTGGTGCCGGCCTTCCTGGGCGAGGCGCATTTCAACGCCCTCAACTACAGCCTCAACTACAGCTGGACGCCCGAACGGCGCGAGCTGGAGTACTTCCGCCAGACCGGCGCCAGCGTCGAGACGGCCAAGGAGGTGAAGATCTTCGGCCTGCATGCCTTCCTGGTCGCGCGCTTCCGGGAGCTGTCGGCCCGCTTCTACACCGCCAACCGCGCGCTGGCGATCCGGCGCGCCGGCTGGGGCAGCCTGCTCACCGCGCTGGGCACGCTGGGCTACTACGTCGCCTACGCCTACATCGCCTGGCGTACCGTGCGCGGCGAGTTCAGCATCGGCGACCTGACCTTCCTGGCCGGCAGCTTCCGGCGCCTGCGCCAGTTGCTCGAGGGCCTGCTGGTGGGCCTGTCCCAGGTGGCGGGGCAGGCGCTGTACCTGGATGATTTGTTCTCCTTCTTCGAGATCACGCCCGAAATCACCTCGCCGCCCGATCCGCGCCCGTTCCCGTCGCCGATCCGTGAGGGTTTCGTGTTCGAGGACGTGGGCTTCCGCTACCCGGGCGCCGAGCGCTGGGCATTGCGCCATCTCTCGTTCACCCTGCAGGCCGGCGAGGTGCTGGCCCTGGTGGGCGAGAATGGCGCCGGCAAGACCACGCTGGTGAAGCTGCTGGCGCGCCTGTACGACCCGGACGAGGGCCGCATCCTGCTCGACGGCCACGACCTGCGCGAGTACTCGCTCGACGAGCTGCGCGGCCATGTCGGCGTGATCTTCCAGGACTTCGTGCGCTACCACCTCACGGCTGCCGAGAACATCGCCGTCGGCCGCATCGAGGCGCGCGAGGACCGCGCCCGCATCGAGGACGCCGCCCGCCGCAGCCTGGCCGACGACGTCATCCGCCGGCTGCCGCGCGGCTACGACCAGGTCATCGGCAAGCGATTCCGCAACGGCGTGGACCTTTCCGGCGGCGAGTGGCAGAAGATCGCCATCGCCCGGGCCTACATGCGCGGCTCGCCCCTGTTGATCCTGGACGAACCCACCGCCGCCCTGGACGCGCGCTCGGAATACGAAGTCTTCCAGCGCTTCAAGGAGCTCAGCGAAGGCCGCACGGCGGTGCTGATCTCGCACCGGTTCTCCAGCGTGCGCATGGCCGACCGCATCCTCGTGCTCGACGGCGGGCGCTTCGAAGCCATCGGCACGCATGAGCAACTGCTGGCGCAGGGCGGGCGCTACGCCGAACTGTTCGCCCTGCAGGCCGAGGGTTACCGCTGAGGGGTCTGGCCGCGCGGCCTCAGTCCCCGTAATGCACGCCGGTGATGGTGAAGCGGGTGGCGCCGGCGGGCAGCGGCACCTCCACTTCGTCGTCCACGCGCCGGCGCAGCAGGGCGCGGGCCAGGGGCGAGTCCACGCTGATCAGGCCGGCCCGGGCATCGGTTTCGTCCGGCCCGACGATGCGGTAGCGCGCCAGCCGGCCGTCGTCGGCCTCGAGCTCGACCCAGGCCCCGAAGAACACGGCCTCGGGGTCGGCCGGGCGGCCTTCGGGCACCTTCAGGGCCTCCAGGCGCTTGCTCAGGTAGCGCACGCGCCGGTCGATCTCGCCCAGCTGCTTCTTGCGGTAGGTGTACTCGGCATTCTCGCTGCGGTCGCCCTCGGCCGCGGCGGCCGCCAGCGCCTTCACCACCTCGGGCCGGCGCAGGCGCCAGAGCTCGTCGAGCTCGGCGCGCAGTCGCTCGAAGCCCGCGCGGGTGATGATCGCCGTGGAGGCTTCGCCCGGTGGCCGCCAGCGCCCCATGGCTCAGCCCGCGGGCACCGCCGGGCTGTAGGTCAGCGGCGCGCCGGGGCCCAGCGGCAGGCCCAGCCAGATCCACAGGGCGAACAACACCGACCAGCCGATCAGGAAGGTGATCGAATACGGGATCATCGTCGCCACCACCGTGCCGATGCCGGCCTTGGGCTCGTAGCGCTGCAGGAAGGCGATCACCAGCGCGAAGTAGCTCATCATCGGGCTGATGATGTTGGTCACGCTGTCGCCGACGCGATAGGCGGTCTGCGTCACTTCCGGCGAGTAGCCCAGCAGCATGAACATCGGGATGAACACCGGCGCCATCAGCGCCCACTTGGCGGACGCCGAGCCCATGGCGAGGTTGACGATCGCGGTGAGCAGGATGAAGCACAGCAGCAGCGGGATCTTCGGCAGCCCGATGGCCTTGAGGAACTCGGCGCCCTCGACCGCGAAAATCAGCCCCAGCTGGGTCCAGTTGAACAGGGCGACGAACTGCGCCGCGAAGAACACCAGCACCAGGTAGCTCGCCAGCGTGCCCATGGACTTGGACATGCCGTTGATCACGTCCGCGTCGCTGCGGATGGTGCCGGCGCCGACGCCGTAGGCGATGCCGACCAGGGCGCCGCCCACGAAGATCAGGGCCACGATGCCGTTGAGCAGGGGCGCCAGCGACTTGAGCGTGTCGGTTTCGCCGGCCACGCGCAGCAGGCCGTCGGCCGGAAGGGTGGCCCAGAGCAGCAGCCCGCCCAGGACCAGGGTGGCCAGCGCGGCGTAGCCCAGGCCGCGCTTTTCTTCGGCGCTGAGGGGCTCGATGCGCTCGTCGCCCCGCCCGTAGGCGCCGTCCGGGAAGCGCCGGGCGACGATCTTCTCGGTGACGTACCAGCCCAGCAGCGTGATCAGCGGCGTGGACGCCTGCATGAAGAACAGGTTGGCGGCCGGGTTGACGGAGTAGGTCGGGTCGACGATCCGCGCCGCTTCCTGCGACAGCCCCGACAGCAGGGGATCGAT
>JAYRTA010000030.1:0-10381 GCA_041919875.1 Arenimonas sp. | reverse complement strand
GGCTATCTCATAGTCTTGTATCGGCGGTGCTCGGCCGTGGTCCGCGACGTGCGCCACGCCCCCATCACCCCGGTCGAAGGCCTGAAGATGCTGCTGGCGCGGGAACAGAAGCCCGAGTACCCGGACGGCGTCTTGGGCTGAGCCGCCGACGGCGACCCGGAAAGAAGAAGCCCGGCTTTCGCCGGGCTTCCTTTTTGCAGCCGGTGGAACCGTGGATCAGAAGCTGGCGCGCAGGCCGAGCAGGTAGACCTCGCCGCCGTCGGCGAACTCGACCTCGCCCACCAGACCCCAGGTCTGGCCGAACTTGTACTGGGCGCCGATGGTGCCGGTGAAGTCACCGTCCACGTTGTCGCCGTCCACGTAGTTGGCCTTGATCAGGCCCTCGAAGTTCTCGGAGAACGAGCCGCGCAGGCCGACCGAGGCGCGGTAGCCGTCGGTGTCGAAACCGAACACTTCGGCTTCGGTGTAGGCCACTTCGGCCAGCAGGTCCATGTTGTCGGTCAGGCCGTGGGCGTAGCCGAGGCCGAGCTCCCACTGGTCGACGTCGATGTTGGTGCCGTCGATCTCGACGGTGCGCCAGCCACCGAGGCCGTAGAAGCCGGAGTCGCCGAACTCGACCGAGCCGCGGATGCCGTAGCCGTCGGCGTCGCCGTCGACGTTGACGTAACCGAGGTCCACGTAGGTGTAGCTGAGCTTGTCGTCGGCCTGGGCGGCCAGGGGCAGCATGGCGACGAGGGCCAGGGCAATAAGGGAACGCTTCATGTTGTAGTCCTTCCTTGCAAGTGGGGGATGCCGTCTTCGGGCAGGGCGCAGTATGCGAACCGCGCCATAACGCGAGATTAACAACCGCCCGGAATTCGCCGCCCCCTGTCGTCAGTCATGGCGACGCCCCGGGGTATCCCATCTGCCGCCAGGCCTCGAACACGGCCACCGCCACCGCATTGGAAAGGTTGAGGCTGCGCTGTCCGGGCCGCATCGGCAGGCGCAGGCGCCGGTCCGCCGGCAGGGCCTCGAGCACGTCGGGCGGCAGGCCGCGGGTCTCGGGCCCGAACAACAGGGCATCGCCCTCCCGGAACGCCACGGCGTCGCTCCGCTGGCTGCAACGCGCGCTGAATGCGAACAGCCGCGGCCCGCCCAGCGCCGCCAGGCAGGCCTCGAGCGAGGGATGCACCTGCAGGGGCGCGAACTCGTGGTAATCGAGCCCGGCGCGGCGCAGGCGGGCGTCGTCGAGTTCGAAACCGAGGGGCTGCACCAGGTGCAGGTGGGCGCCGGTGTTGGCGCACAGCCGGATCACGTTGCCGGTGTTGGGCGGGATCTCGGGCTGGAAGAGGATGACGTGCAGCATCGCGGCATTATCGCCGCGATGGCGGGCTCAGCCGGCGCAGCTGATGCGGCGGCTGACCAGGCCCAGGTCGCCCGGCATGCGGGCCAGGCCGAGCGCGCCGGCGGGACGGGCGCCCGGCTCGCAGGCCACACCGCCGGCCAGGGTGGCGCGCAGGGAGTCGGCGAGGGCCGGCGGTTCGACCGCGATGGCGGCGACGCCCAGGGCCAGCAGGGGCAGGGCCATCAGGCTGCGGCGCAGGTGGGTGGCGAGGGACATGGGGTGGCTCCGGGCTGTCTGGGGTCAGGCCATGGGATGCAGGAGCCGTGCCAAGGGTTGCATCCTTGGCAATCAAGCACTTGCGTGGTGTCCGGGCTGTCCGGCCTCAGCCGCGGACACGGCAGGCGGACAGCGGCTCGCGGGCGAAGGCCTGCCACTGGGCCTCGTCGGCGGCCCGGGCCGGCCGCGGGAAGTCGATGCGGGCGGCCAGCTGCCGGCGGCCGTCGTCGCTGCGCAGGTTGCTCAGGCCCTCGAAACGCAGCAGGCGCCGGCTCTCGCGGCCGTAGGCCACGTCGATGTGGGGCGCCAGCCAGCCGCGCCAGCCGCCCAGGGCCAGGCGGAACACCACGGCGTCCTCGCCCGCCACCTGCGCCCCGCCGCGCAGCCGCCGCACCGTGAAGTCCATGCTTTCGAGCCGCGAGGGCACCGCGAACGCCAGCGGCACCGCGTCCCCGGCCATCAGGCGGTCCCAGTGCGTGCGCAGGAATTCGTCGAAGCCCGCGTCGGCCACCAGGTCCGCAGCCTCCACGCGCGCCGACCGCTCGGTTTCACCGGCGCCTTCGCGCACGAACAGCTCGTGCGGGCCGCCGGGGCGGCGCAGGCCCTCGCGGTAGTCGCTGCGGGCATCCTCCAGCGCGAACGCCGGCGCCAGCACCGATTCGCGGTAATCCACCCGCTTGCGGGCGAAGGCGGTGCCGTCGGCGCAGCGGTACAGCACCAGGCGCTCGAGCGGCCGGCCCTGGGCGCGCCGCACCAGGTGGTGCTCGAGGTAGAGCAGGCCGCCGTCGGGCGACTGCGCCCGGCCTTCCTCGAAGCCCAGGCTGGCGCGGGCGCCGGGTGCCAGCCAGGAAAGCGCCAGCGCGACCACGGCGGGAGTGAGGAAAACGTGCGTGCGCAGGGGCTTGGCCATGGCCGACTATGGCCTCCGGGCTAGTGATTGGCCCGTCAAGGCAGGCTAGGATGCGGGTCCCCCGGGCCCGGCCCGGTGCAACCGCAAGGATCCCCGATGACCCCGACCCGCCGTCCGCGCGCCCGTGCGCTCGCCCTGGCCCTCGCCGTTTCCGTCGCGCTGTTCGCCACCAGCTGCCGCCAGGAGGCCCCGCCGGCCGACGAGGCGAAGGCCGAAGCCGCCGTCGCCGACATTCCCTTCGAGCAGTTCACCCTGCCCAACGGCCTGCGCGTGGTGGTGCACACCGACCGGAAGGCCCCGATCGTCGCGGTCAACGTCTGGTACCACGTCGGCGCCAAGAACGAACTGCCGGGCCGCACCGGCTTCGCCCACCTGTTCGAGCACCTGATGTTCCAGGGCAGCGAAAACTACCGCGGCGAGTTCTTCGAACCCTTCGAGCGCGTCGGCGCCACCGACCAGAACGGCACCACCAACTCCGACCGCACCAACTACTTCCAGAACGTGCCGACCACCGCGCTGGACATGGCGCTGTGGATGGAGTCCGACCGCATGGGCCACTTCCTGGGCGCCGTGACCCAGGAGCTGCTGGACGAACAGCGTGGCGTCGTCCAGAACGAAAAGCGCCAGGGCGAGAACCAGCCCTACGGCCAGGTCTTCGAGCGCCTGCTCAAGGCCAGCTATCCCAAGGGCCATCCCTACAGCTGGACCGTGATCGGTTCCATGTCCGACCTCAACGCCGCCTCGCTCGAGGACGTGCACCGCTTCTTCCGCACCTGGTACGGCCCCAACAACGCCGTGCTGGTGCTGGCGGGCGACATCGACGTCGAGACCGCGCGCGAAAAGGTCACCCGCTACTTCGGCGACATCCCGGCCGGCCCGACCATGGCCCAGCCGGCCGTGGACCCGGCGCCGCGCACCACCTCCACCCGCGACGAGTTCTCCGACCGCGTGCCGCAGGCCCGCATCTACCGCGCCTGGAACACCGCCGAATACGGCCAGGCCGACGTCGAGTACCTGCAGCTGCTGGCCCAGGTCCTGGGCGGCTCGCGCAGCTCGCGCCTGGACAAGCGCCTCGTCCACGGCGACCAGCTGGCCAACAGCGTGTCCGCCGCGGCCTGGCCCAACCAGCTGGGCGGCCTGTTCTTCATCCAGGCCGACGTGAAGCAGGGCGTGGACCCGGCGGCCGTCGAAAAGGCGCTGGACGAGGAGCTGGCGCGCCTGCTGGCCGAGGGTCCGACCGAGGCAGAACTCGAACAGGCCCGCGCCGTCTTCAAGGCCGGCTTCGTGCGCGGCATCGAGCGCATCGGCGGCTTCGGCGGCAAGGCCGACGCCCTGGCCGAATGCACCGTGTTCACCGGCGACCCGGGCTGCTTCCGCGAGAGCCTGCGCCTGATCGACACCGCCACCGCCGCCGACCTCACCTCGGCCGGCAAGCGCTGGCTGGCGCAGGGCGACCACACCATCGTCGTGACCCCGGGGGAGCGCGTGGCCACCGTCGAGGAGGCGAGCACCGACCACCCCGACATGGGCGACGTGCCCGCCGCCGATCCCAAGTTCACGACCACCGAGACCGGCGTGGACCGCAGCACCGGCGTGCCCGAGACCGGCACCTTCCCCGACCTGCGCTTCCCGGCCCTGCAGCGCGCCGAACTGTCCAACGGCATCAAGCTGATCCTGGCCGAGCGCCCGGGCCTGCCGGTGGTGCAGATGAACCTGCTGCTGCCCGGCGGCTACGTCTCCGACCAGGGCGGCAAGCTCGGCACCGCCAGCTTCACCTTCGGCATGCTCGACGAAGGCGCCGGCGACTACGACGCCCTGGCCTTCGGCGACCGCGCCGAGGTCCTGGGCGCCAGCCTGGGCGCCAGCGCCAACCTCGACGGCGCCAGCGCCTTCCTGTCCTCGCTGAAGGAAAACCTGGATGCGTCGGTGGAGCTCTACGCCACCATGCTTCGCCAGCCGCGCTTCGAGGACAAGGACATCGAGCGCGTGCGCGCCAGCTGGATCGCCGGCATCAAGCAGGAGAAGGCACGCCCGAACTCCTCCGCCCAGCGCCTGCTGCCGCCGCTGCTCTACGGACAGGGCCATCCCTACGCGATCCCCTTCAGCGGCAGCGGCGACGAGGCGTCCATCGCCTCGCTCACCCGTGACGACCTGGTGGCCTACCACCGCGCCTGGGTGCGGCCGGAAGGCGCCACCCTGGTGGTCGTCGGCGACACGACCCTGGCCGAGATCACGCCGCTGCTCGAGAAGCACCTGGGCAGCTGGCGCGGCGACGGCGCGGCACCCGAGGCCCCGGTGCCGGCCCAGGTCGCGCTGCCGACCGCGCCGCGCGTCTTCCTGGTCGACCAGCCGGGCGCGATCCAGGCCAACGTCTTCGTCGGCCAGCTGGCCCCGTCGACCATGGACCCGGCGGCGACCGAGTTCGAGATCGCCAACTCGGTGCTGGGCGGCGAGTTCAGCTCGCGCCTGAACATGAACCTGCGCGAGGACAAGGGCTGGGCCTACGGCTCCTACAGCTTCGTGCAGGCGGCCAAGGGCCAGCGCCCGTGGCTGGCGTTCGCGGCCGTGCAGATCGACAAGACCGCCGAGTCCATCGCCGAACTGCGCCGCGAGATCACCGACTACGCCACCGGCACGGCCCCGGCCAGCGCCGAGGAAGTGGCCAAGATCCAGGCCACCGAGATCCGCAGCCTGCCCGGCTCCTACGAGACCGCCAACGCGGTGCTCGGCGCCATCGGCGGCATCGTGCGCTACCAGCGCCCGGACGACTACGTCGTGCAGCGCAAGGCCAGGATCGAGGCGCTGACCCCGGACGTGGTCCGTCAGGCCGCCGGCACCCTCCAGCCGCAGGCGCTGACCTGGGTGGTGGTGGGCGACCTGTCGAAGATCGAGGCCCCGGTGCGCGCCCTGCAGCTGGGCGAGGTGCAGGTGATCGATGCCGACGGCAAGCCGGTGGCGGCCAAGGCCGACTGACCGGCCGGCGTCATTGAGTGTTCAGCACGGCCGGGGCGACAATCCCGGCCGTGTTCTTTTCCACGCATCACGACAGAGGGCGAGCATGCGCACGATCCTGACCGCGGCCGCGCTGGCCGCCAGCCTGGCCGGCTGCACCTGGGTGAAGATGGCCCCCGGCGGCGCCGACGTGCGCGTGGCCCGCGCCACCGACGACATGGCCGCCTGCGAGCGCCGTGGCGAGATCGCGGTGTCCGTGAAGGACCGCCTCGGGCCCTACGAGCGCAACGAGCTGCGCGTGCGCGACGAGCTCGAGACCCTGGCCCGCAACGAGGCCCCCGGCCTGGCCGCCGACACCGTGCAGCCCAAGGCCGAGCCGGCCGACGGCGAGCAGCGCTTCCTGGCCTTCCGCTGCGGCGCCGCCCGCGTGGGCACCCTGCCGCCGCCCCGCCCGGCCCCGGAAGGCGACGCCGAAACCTTCCCGATCCAGGACTGAGCGCCGGTCCGGGCCTTCACGCCCGGGCCGCCCCAAGTTGAGCGGGGGGGCCGAACCGGGTAACGTGCGCGGGTTTTCCCCCAAGGCGAACCTGCCATGTTGTTCCAGCACGTTTCCATCGCCGGCCTGGCCCATGTGGATGCCCCGCACCGCCTGAGCTCGGCCGAGATCAACGAGCGTCTCAAGCCCACCATGGACCGGCTGGGCATCAAGACCGACGTCCTGCAGGACATCGCCGGCATCTATGCCCGTCGCCTCTGGGGCGACGAGGTGGAGGCCTCCGACGCCGCCACCCTGGCCGCCGAGAAGGCCATCGCCGACGCCGGCGTGGACCGCGCCCGGATCGGGCTGCTGGTCAACACCTCGGTGAGCCGCGACTTCCTCGAGCCGTCCACGGCCTCGATCGTCTCGGGCAACCTGGGCCTGGGCGAGAACTGCCAGAACTTCGACGTCGCCAACGCCTGCCTGGCCTTCCTCAACGGCATGGACATCGCCAGCCGCATGATCGAGCGCGGCGAGATCGACTACGCTCTGGTCGTGGACGGCGAGACCGCCAACCTGGCCTACAAGAAGACGCTCGAGCGCCTGAGCGCCCCGGACGTCACCGAGGAGCAGTTCCGCAACGAACTGGCCACCCTCACCCTGGGCTGCGGCGCCGCCGCGATGGTGCTCAGCCGCACCGAGCTCACCCCGGACGCGCCCCGCTACAAGGGCGGCGTGACCAAGGCCGCGACGCAGTGGAACACCCTGTGCCGCGGCAACCTCGACCGCATGGTCACCGACACCCGGATGCTGCTGATCGAAGGCCTGAAGCTGGCGACCGCCACCTTCGGCGCTGCCCGGCAGGCCCTGGGCTGGGTGGTCGACGAGCTCGACGAGTTCGTCATCCACCAGGTCTCGCAGGTGCACACCCAGGCCTTCATCAAGGCCTTCGGCATCGACCCGCAGAAGGTCATGACCATCTTCCACGAACACGGCAACATCGGCCCGGCCTCGGTGCCGATCGTGCTGAGCAAGCTCAAGGAAATGGGACGCCTCAAGAAGGGCAAGCGCGTCGCCCTGCTCGGCATCGGCTCGGGCCTGAACTGCTCGATGGCCGAGGTGGAGTGGTAGGACGCCCCTCCTCTCCCGCCAGCGGGAGAGGGCGCGCACCAGAGGAAGGGCGGATCCCGACGCGGTCGGGGGAGGTCCTTTCCTTGCTCGGCCAAGTTTGGCGAGTAAGGAAAAATTATGTTAATTAGCTTTCCTTGGCTTGGTGGGCCCGGCCCACGAGGAAAGCGCATGGCGACCCGCTCTACTGGCCATTTTGTCCCCGGCAGCCTCCATGGCTCGACCTACCGTGCCTTCGTCCCGGATGCGCTCCCGCCCGACCCTCCGATCGACTTCGCCCGCCCCGACCTCCTGAGGCGCAAGGAGCGCGCAGATCAGGCCCTGGGCAGGCTGGATGGCATCACCATGATGCTGCCCGATCCGACGCTGTTCCTTTACCAGTACGTCAGGAAGGAAGCCTTGCTCTCGTCGCAGATCGAGGGCACGCGATCGTCGCTCGCCGACCTCCTCCTGTTCGAACTTTCGGAGGCACCAGGCGTCCCCGTGGACGACGTCGAGGAAGTCTCGAACTATGTCGCCGCCTTGAACCATGGCCTGCGCCGATTGCGCGAGGATCAGTTCCCGTTGTCGCTCAGGCTGCTGCGGGAGGTCCACGCCATCTTGCTCCAGGGTGGAAGGGGGGCGGGGACCGGCGCGGGCGATTTCCGGCGTGGCCAAGTCTGGATTGGAGGCCGGACGCCGGTTCTGGCGCACTTCGTCCCGCCGCCGCCCGAAATCCTTCCCGACCTGATGCGATCGCTCGAGGCATTCCTGCACACCGGTGCAGACGAGGTGCCACCACTCGTGAAGGCCGCGCTGGCACACGGTCAATTCGAAACCATCCATCCCTTCAACGACGGCAATGGCCGGCTCGGGCGCCTCCTGATCGCGCTGATGCTGTGTTCCGACGGTGTCCTGCGCGAGCCTAGCCTCTACCTCAGCCTCTACTTCAAGACGCATCGGGCGGAGTACTACCAGCGTCTCAACGCCGTGAGGACCGAGGGCGACTGGGAGGGGTGGGTCGCCTTCTTCCTCGACGGCGTCGCGCAGACGTCGCAGCAGGCGGTGGACGCTGCGCAGCGTCTCCTCGCCCTGCTTGTGGCGGATCGGGCAAGGATCGCGGCGCTGGGCGCCCGCGCCGGCAACGTCGGCCTGGTGTTCGAGCAGATCGCGCGCCGCGTCATCCTGGGCGTACCGCAGGCCACGCCGAGGGTCCCGCTCAGCGCCCCGACCGTCCGGGGCGCCTTCGCGACCCTGCAGGACCTGGGGATCGTCGTGGAAGTGACCGGGCAGCAGCGGCACCGCGTCTATGCCTACCAGGCCTACCTGGACATCCTGAGCGAGGGGGCGCAGCCGCATTGAGCACGCGAACAGGGGACGCCACGCGGCGTGTTCCGATCAAGGGACCAGAAGGGGGATAGGCATGGCCAGGGCGGAAGCCACCGTTGAAGAGCTCGTCGCGATGATCGAGCGCGGGATACTTCGCTTGCCGGAGATGCAACGACGCTACGTCTGGCGTTCGCCGAGGGTCCGCGACCTGATGGACTCCCTTTATCGCGGCTACCCCTCCGGCGCCATCCTGCTCTGGCAATCCGCCGGGGATGTGCCGCTGCAGGACTTCGCCGTTACGCAGCAGGCGAGCCCCTATCAGAGCACCCAGCTACTGCTTGATGGCCAGCAGCGGCTGACATCGCTGTCGGCGGTCATCCGGGGTGAGCCGGTTCAGGTGCGTGGCAGAAAGAAGCCGATCGATCTGCTGTTCAACCTCGAGCATCCTGATCACCTTGCCTTCGTAACCGAGGTGAACGAAGACGCCGATGACGACGCAGATGGCGACGACGCGGACGCATCCGACGATGAGCTGATGGCCCGGTTCAACAAGATGGCGTTCGTGGTTTCTACCCGGAAGCTGGCGTTGTTGCCCCAATGGGTGAGCGTTTCCGAGGTGTTCCGTGACGGCAGCGATCGCACTTTCTTGAAGAAGGCCGGCGTCACCAGCTTCGATGACCCACGGGTGGAGAAGTACAGCCAGCGCCTGGCGCGCCTGCGGGGCATTCGAAAGTACGTCTACAGGATGGACGTGCTTGAAAGCACCATGAGCTACGACGAGGTGACGGAGATATTCGTCCGGGTTAACTCGCTTGGCGCCAAGCTCCGCAGTTCGGACCTGGCCCTGGCGCAGATCACCGCGAAGTGGCGGAACTCCCTGGTCGAGTTCCAGTCTTTCCAGAGGGACTGCGCCGCCCTGGGTTTCGATCTCGACCTGGGCATCCATCTGAAGAACCTGATGGCCTTCGCCACCGGCCAGTCGCGATTCCTGACAGTCGGCGGCCTGGACGCGGCAACCCTGCAGTCGGCGTGGAAGGCCAGTCGAGAAGGCATGGAGTTCGCGCTGAACTTCATGCGCAGCAACATCGGGATCCATAGCCCGGCATTGCTGTCGTCCCCGTTCATCCTGGTGGCGATCGCCTATTTCGGGCACAAGCGTCAGTACAACCTGTCGCCGGCTGAAGCGAGGGCGTTGCGCTACTGGACATTGCTGGCCAATGCGAAAGGGCGCTTTTCGCGGGGCTCGAGTGAAACCATCCTTGATCAGGACCTGTCCTCGCTGCGCCAGGGGGCGGGGACCGGCGAGATGATCGACCGGCTTCGTCTGCAGTTCGGCCGACTGGACATCAGTCCCGAAGAGCTGGAAGGGCGAAACCAACGCAGCGCGCTTTTCAAGTCCATGTTCCTCGCCTTCCACGCCGCGGGCGCCAAGGACTGGAAATCCAACCTCCGCATCTCGCTAGACCACAAGGGCGCCCATCATCGCCTGCAGTTCCACCATCTGTTCCCGAAGGCGGTGTTGCGCAATGCCGGGTACAGCCCGCGCGAAGCGGACGACATCGCCAACCTTTCGTTCATTTCCGGCAAGACGAACCGGCAGATCAGTGACAAGCCGCCAGCCAGGTACCTGCCAGACCACATCAAGGACTCCGGTGCCGCAGTGTTCGACGCTCAGTGCATTCCCGTGGAGGGGAAGATGCTGGAGTTGGAGGCCTACCCGGCCTTCCTGAAGGTCCGGAGGGAGCGGATAGCGGCTCGCCTCAACGAGTTCTTCGGGTCTGCGGAGTGAGCCTGTCCGATGGGGGCATGCGCGCCGGGTGCGCTCGGGTGAACGGGGGTGCCTCCTCGCACGCACGGCCTGTGGAGGCGCTTCCCCGCTTCCCGTCGCGTAGAATCGCGCTCCTATGACGACCACGCCCACCCCCGAACAATCCCGCGTCCTGGCCAAGGGCCCGTTCCCGGACTACCCGTTCACGCCGAAGTCCTTCACGCACCCCAACGGCCT
>JAYRTA010000029.1:0-10570 GCA_041919875.1 Arenimonas sp. | reverse complement strand
CCAGGCCCATGAAGCCCAGCACCTGCAGCACCTTGCCGTTGCGGGCCTTGCCCTCGCGGTCGATCACCGTGACCGGCATGTTGGTGCGGATCTTGCCGCGCTGGATGCGGCCCACGCCGATGATGCCGACGTAGTTGTTGTAGTCCAGCGAGGTGATGCGCATCTGGAACGGGCCCTCGGCCTCGACCGGCGGCGGCGGCACGTGCTTGATGATCGCCTCGAACAGCGGGGTCATGTCGCCCGAGCGCACCGATTCGTCCAGGCCGGCGTAGCCGTTGAGGCCCGAGGCATAGACGACCGGGAAGTCGAGCTGCTCGTCGGTGGCGCCCAGGCGGTCGAACAGGTCGAAGGTCTGGTTGAGCACCCAGTCCGGGCGCGCGCCCGGGCGGTCGACCTTGTTGATCACCACGATCGGCTTGAAGCCCATCGCGAAGGCCTTCTGGGTGACGAAGCGGGTCTGCGGCATCGGGCCGTCCATCGCGTCGACCAGGATCAGGACCGAGTCCACCATCGACAGCACGCGCTCGACCTCGCCGCCGAAGTCGGCGTGGCCCGGGGTGTCGACGATGTTGATGCGGAATTCCTCGCCCTGCGGCGACTTCCAGCGGATGGCGGTGTTCTTGGAAAGGATGGTGATGCCGCGTTCCTTTTCCAGGTCGTTGCTGTCCATGACGCGCTCGGCGAGCTGGGTGCGCTCGTTGAGGGTGTCGGACTGCTTGAGCAGCTGGTCCACCAGGGTGGTCTTGCCATGGTCGACGTGGGCGACGATGGCGATGTTGCGGAGGTTTTCGATGGACATGCGGATGGGCGCCAGGGGGCGCGCTGCTCGGGGCCGGGAAGGAAGCCGGGCATTATAGCCGCAAACGATGAACGGCCGGCCCGGGCCGGGGCCTATGGCATCCTATGCGCCCCAGGCCGGGTCCCCGGCCCCCGAGACCCACGGAGCCCGTCCATGTCCCTGACCGCCGTCTTCACCACCGCCCGCGGCCCGATCCGCGTCCAGTTGTTCGCCGACAAGGCCCCGGTCACGGTCGCCAACTTCGTCAACCTGGCCCGGCGCGGCTTCTACGACGGCCTGGGCTTCCACCGCGTGATCGCCGATTTCATGATCCAGGGCGGCTGCCCCAAGGGCACCGGCACCGGCGGCCCCGGCTACCGTTTCGAGGACGAGTGCCGCGCCGACCTGCGCCACGACAGGCCGGGCGTGCTGTCCATGGCCAATGCCGGCCCGGGCACGAACGGCAGTCAGTTCTTCATCACCCATGTCCCGACCCCCTGGCTGGACGGCCGCCACACCGTGTTCGGCGCGGTGGAAGGTGCCGCCGACCAGGCGGTGGTGGATGCGGTCCGCGGTGGCGACCGGATCGAATCGGTCCGCATCGAGGGCGATGCCGAGGCGCTGCTGGCTGCCCAGGCCGGCCGCGTGGCCGACTGGAACAAGGCGCTCGACGGCGCGGCCTGAGGCCGCCGGGACCTCCTCAGTCCACGAAGCGCAGGCTGTCGAACATGGCCGCCACGGCGGCCTGGTCGCGCCCGAAATAGTGTTCGCTGGGGGCCATCCACACGAGCAGGGTCAGGCGGCCCCCGCGTTCGGCAGCGGCCGCCATGCCGCGGTAGTGCAGGCCCCGCTGGTTGCTCAGGCTGAACTCGAAGCGCAGCCCGGGAACGGCGCCCAGGCGCTGTGGCCTCAGGCCGCTGGCTTCCAGGTCCGCCCAGCCGTTGGCCCGCAGCGCGTCGAGGACCAGGTCCTGGACCTCGTCCGGCCGCATGCCCGTGCGAAACCAGGCCCCGTCGGGCCGGCTGCGTCGCTCGCGGGCCTGCAGGAAGACATGCTCTCCGTCCCGGACCCGGTCGATGATCGTCAACTGGTTCAGGGGCGTGCCGTCGATGGTCCAGGTTTCACTGCGCCGACCGCGGATCCGGGCCCAGTCGAGCGACGTTTCCATGCGCAGGTCGTATACCGCCACGCCCCCAGCCTCCTGCAGGCGACCGCCAGCCCCCGCGCAGGCTGCCAGCAGGCCGGTCAGGAGCAGGACGGCCAGGCAACGCAGGCTCGATCGGATCATGGGCTTGCCTCCAGTTCCGCCAGATACATCTGAATGAATGCCGCGTCGTCGGCGTCGGGAGAAAGCTCGAGATAGCGGCGCAGGGCCTGCGCGGCCGGTGCCCGCTCGCCGCGTGCCCGCAGGGCGATGCCGTGTTCACGGAAGGCGGCCGCCGGGGCATCCGGGCGCGTGATCGCCTCCGCATACAGGGCCCGGGCCTGCTCGGCGTCACCATCGCGGCCCCGCCGTCGAAGCGCCTCGCCAAGGAAGAACGCGTAGGTCCCCTGGAGGTCGGCCGGCGCACCCTCGCGCAGATCGCCGATCACGCGCACCGAGGTATCGAACATGCGACGGCTCAGCTCCCCTTCCAGCCAGCCGGCAAGGTGGGGGCGCACGACGGCGAGGTAGGCCTCGCGCCCGGGGTCGCCGGTGAACGGGCCGGCCGCGGTGCCGGCGGCGGTGACGTCCGCCAGCCGTTCGGCGGTGCGTGGGTGGCTTGCGAAGACCGGAAGTGGCTTGCCGTAGCGCCGCGCATCTTCCTCGCGTTTCATGCGTGCCCACAGGCGCGCGCCCGCCATCGGGTCGTAGCCCTGGGCGAGCGATGCCGCGAGGCCGGTGCGGTCCGATTCGCGCTCCGCCTCGCGGGAGTTCTGGTACATCGAGGCGGCGCCGAACAGTCCGGCGACCTGGCCCGCCGCCCCCGCGCCCCCCGCCCAGGCCACGAGGCCGAACGAATTGAGGAATGCGGTCGTGCGCTTTGCCTTTCGCCACTGCTGCAGCGAATGGCGATGCCTGAAATGCGCCAGTTCATGGCCGAGCACGAGCGCAAGTTCCGACTCGTCCTGGAACCGCAGCAGCGCGCCGGTCCACACCAGCATCATGCCGTTGGGCGCCATGGATGCGTTGAAGTACGGCACGTCGACGATGTAGACCCGAAGGTCGGCGCAATAGTCCGCCGCGACCCGGCAGGCGACGCGGCGGACATAGGCATTGAGCGCTTCGTCGCGCACCAGCAGCGGATGTTGCTGGAGTTCCCTTTCCGCCCGGTCCATCGCGTACCAGAGTTCGCTTTCGTCGCTGCCCGGGGGTGGGCGCTGGCCCGGAGGCGCCACCCCGGCATCCTCCGGAGCCTCGACCCCGGCACCGCCCGCACCGCCCGCCAGGGCAAGGGCCAGGGCCAGCCCAAGGGCTGCGCCTGCGCTCACAGCGGCAACCCGCGCAGCAGTTGCTCCGCAGTCGCGTCCGCGCCTTCCGGATCGCGCAGGTCGCCGGTCTGGTTGGCCATCAGGTTGAACCAGACAACCTGGCCTGTCCGCAGGTCCACCAGGGTGGCCACGCCCACCTGCTGGCCCCCGCCGATGTCGACGATCTGGCCGACCGCGGCCCCCGCCAGGAATCCCAGGACCCGCAGGGCCGTGCGCCCGCCCGTCGCATAGGTGTCGCGGACGTAGGTGAACAGCGCATAGTCGGCGCCGGTCGCGGCCCGCAGCTCCGATACCCCGTCGCCCAGCGTCCAATCGAGGTTGCGGCCCTTGGTCGCCAGGTAGCTTCCCGAGCGCGTGTACACGGCGATGCTGAGCGATACGGCTTCGTTCAGCCGGACCAGCTGGCCGAGCCGGGACTCGGCGGCGAGGTCGTCGGGCAGGTCGAAATCGGGTTGTCGCGCCTTGCCGGCGGCGTCCAGGCGCCGTCCGACCGCCTCGGGATAGAGCCGGCGCGCGAGGTCGGACCATTCGCGCCGCGGCTCCTGCATTCCGCCCGCGGTGACCACGCTCAGTTCGATGTCCGGCTCGACCACCACGACGGTGCCCGCGATGCGCACCGGCTGCCCCGAGGGATCCGTCGCCACGCGGTTCTGGTTGTAGGCCAGCACCTGGATCGGCAGCACTGCCGCCAGCAGGAGCAGGGCCCGCCAATGGCGGCGGGACGAAGGAGCGGGGCGGCGACAGGGCGTCATGGGGATCCTCCGGCTTGCCGAGAGAATGCCCGAACCAGCGCGGCAGGCAAGCCCCGCCCGGGCTCCGCCGGGGGCGGCCATGGTATCCTTCGCGGGTTTTCCGTCCCGCCCCGAACAACCCGCGAGGATCGAGATGCCCCAGCTCGCCAAGCGCATGGGCCGCGCCAAGCCCAGCGCCATCATGGCCGTCGCCGAGAAGGCCAAGAAGCTCAAGGCCGAAGGCCGCGACATCGTCAGCTTCTCCATCGGCGTCCCCAATTTCCTGCCCGGGCCGCACGTCTACGCCGCCGCCCGCGAGGCGCTGGACAAGGACAGTGGCCAGTACGGCAGCAACCGTGGCGCGGACGCGCTGCTCGACGCCTTCCTCAAGCACATCGAGGCCCTGGGCTTCACCGGCTACGGCCGGATGAACGTCGCCACCGGCATCGGCGCCAAGCACATCCTCTACAACCTGGCCGAGGCCCTGCTGGACGAAGGCGACACCATCGCCTACGCCACGCCCTACTGGACCACCTACGCCGACATCGCCGAGGTGCTGAACGCGAAGATCCTCGAGCTGCCGTGCCCGGCCAGCCAGGACTACAAGCTCACCCCGGCCCAGCTCGACGCCGCGCTGGCGACCAAGCCCAAGGTCTTCCTGTTCAACAACCCGAACAACCCGACCGGCATGGTCTACACCCGCGACGAGATCGCGGCGCTGGCCGACGTGGTGGCGAAGCACCCGGACACCTGGGTCATCACCGACGACATCTACAACACGATGGTGTTCGACGGCCTGGGCTACCACAACTTCGTGCACGCCCGCGCTGAGCTGAAGGACCGCGTGATCTTCGTCGATTCGCTGTCCAAGACCTACGGCATGCCCGGTTGGCGCGTCGGCTTCATGGCCGGCCCCGAGGTCGTGGCCAAGGCGCTGACGGTGCTCAACTCCAGCCACATCACCAACCTGCCCGAAGTGGTGACCGCCGCCGCCGTGGCCGCGCTTTCCGGCCCGCAGGACGTGCCGACCGGCAAGTGCGCCGAATTCCAGGCCAAGCGCGACCTGGTGGTGGACACGATGAACGCCATCCCTGGCGTGGTCTGTCCCAAGCCCCAGGGCGCGTTCTACGTGTTCCCGGACATCAGCTGCGCCTTCGGCAGGTCGCACGGCGGCACGCGCATCGGCAACGACGTCGAATTCTGCAGCCTGCTGCTGGAAGCCAAGGGCGTGGCCTGCGTCCCGGGTTCGGCCTTCGGCGAGCCGCGCGCGATGCGCATCAGCTACACCTGCCCGACGGCGCAGTTGCCGGTCGGCCTGGCCCGTATCCGTGAGTTCTTCGCCGAACTCGAGTGAAGCCCATGGCGCCCGCCAGGGCGCCGCCAACTGATTCCACGGGCCCAGGGCCCGGCGTTTTCCCAGGAGATTCCCACGATGAAGACCCCCGTCCGCGTCGCCGTCACCGGTGCTGCCGGCCAGATCGGCTATTCCCTGCTGTTCCGCATCGCCTCCGGCGAGATGCTGGGCAAGGACCAGCCCGTCATCCTGCAGATGCTCGAGCTGCCGATGGAGAAGGCCCAGGCAGCGCTGCGCGGCGTGATGATGGAGCTCGAGGACTGCGCCTTCCCGCTGCTGGCCGGCATGGTCGGCACCGACGACCCGATGGTCGCCTTCAAGGATGCCGACGTGGCCCTGCTGGTCGGCGCCATGCCGCGCGGCCCGGGCATGGAGCGCAAGGACCTGCTGCTCAAGAACGCCGAGATCTTCACCGTGCAGGGCAAGGCGATCAACGCGGTCGCTTCCCGCGACATCAAGGTGCTGGTGGTCGGCAACCCGGCCAACACCAATGCCTACATCGCGATGAAGTCGGCGCCGGACATCAACCCGCGCAACTTCACCGCAATGCTGCGCCTGGACCACAACCGCGCGCTCTCGCAGCTGGCCATCAAGGCCGGCGTGGACGTGGCCGACATCGAGAAGCTGGTCGTCTGGGGCAACCACAGCCCGACCATGTATCCCGACTACCGCTTCGCCACCGTGGCCGGCGGCTCGCTCAAGGACAGGATCGCCGACGAGGCCTGGAACCGCGAGACCTTCATCCCGAAGGTCGGCAAGCGCGGCGCCGCGATCATCGAGGCCCGTGGCCTCAGCTCCGCCGCCTCGGCCGCCAATGCCGCCATCGACCACGTGCGCGACTGGGTGCTGGGCACCAACGGCAAGTGGGCCACGATGGGCATCCCGTCGGACGGCAGCTACGGCATCCCCAAGGACGTGATGTACGGCTTCCCGGTGACCTGCAAGGACGGCAGGTACGAGATCGTGCAGGGCCTGGAGATCGACGACTACTCCCGCGGCATGATGGACAAGACCCTGGCCGAGCTCGAGGAAGAGCGCGCCGGCGTCGCCCACCTGCTCTGATGCACCCGCAAAGGCGACCCCCGGGTCGCCTTCGCGCTTGAAGGATCCGACATGACGCCATCGCCCTCCGCCGGCGCCCGCTTCCGCGCCGCCCTCGCCGCCGAATCGCCCCTGCAGGTGATCGGCGCGATCAACGCCAACCACGCCCTGCTGGCCCGGCGCGCCGGCTACCGGGCGATCTACCTCAGCGGCGGCGGCGTCGCCGCGGGATCGCTCGGCCTGCCGGACCTGGGCATCAGCGGCCTCGAGGACGTGCTGGTGGATACCCGCCGGATCACCGACGTCTGCGACCTGCCGCTGCTGGTCGACATCGACACCGGCTTCGGCCCCAGCGCCTTCAACATCGAGCGCACGGTCAAGGCCCTGATCAAGGCCGGCGCCGCCGCCTGCCACATCGAGGACCAGGTCGGTGCCAAGCGCTGCGGCCACCGCCCGGGCAAGGAGATCGTGCCGGCCGACGAGATGGTGGACCGGGTGAAGGCCGCCGCCGACGCGAAGACCGATCCGGACTTCTTCCTGGTCGCCCGCACCGACGCGATCGCCGTGGAAGGCGTGGACGCCGCCATCGAGCGCGCCATCCGCTGCGTCGAGGCCGGCGCCGACGGCATTTTCGCCGAAGCCGCCTACGACCTGCCGACCTACAGGCGCTTCGTGGATGCGGTGAAGGTGCCGGTGCTGGCCAACATCACCGAGTTCGGCAAGACGCCGCTGTTCACCCGCGAGGAACTGGCCTCGGTGGGCGTGGCGATCCAGCTCTACCCGCTCAGCGCCTTCCGCGCCATGAACAAGGCCGCCGAGGCGGTGTACACCGCCATCCGCCGCGATGGCCACCAGCAGTCGGTGCTCGACCTCATGCAGACCCGCGAGGAGCTGTACGAGCGCATCGGCTACCACGGATTCGAGCAGCGCCTGGACGCGCTGTTCGCCAGCAAGAAGTGAGGCAGATACCCATGACCGAGCAAGTCCTTCCCAAGGCCAAGAAGTCCGTCGCCCTGAGCGGCACCGCGGCGGGCAACACGGCCCTGTGCACCGTCGGCCGCAGCGGCAACGACCTGCACTACCGCGGCTACGACATCCACGACCTGGCCACCAAGGCGGGCTTCGAGGAAGTCGCCCACCTGCTGGTCCACGGCGCCTTGCCGACGGCGAGCCAGCTCGCCGCCTACAAGACGAAGCTGCGCCGCCTGCGCGGCCTGCCGGCCATCGTGACGGAGGTCCTGGAGCTGGTGCCGGCCAATGCCCATCCGATGGACGTGCTGCGCACGGGCTGCTCGGTGCTGGGCACGGTGCTGCCCGAGAACCACGGGCACCCGCACAACGAGGCGCGCGACATCGCCGACCGGCTGATGGCCAGCTTCGGCTCGATGCTGCTGTACTGGTGGCACTTCACCCGCAACGGCCGCCGGATCGACGTCGAGACCGACGACGACAGCATCGCCGCGCACTTCCTGCACCTGCTGCACGGCCAGCCGCCCAGCGAATCGCACGCGCGCGCGCTGGACCAGTCGCTGGTGCTCTACGCCGAGCACGAGTTCAACGCCTCCACCTTCACCGCGCGCGTGATCGCCGGCACGGGCTCGGACCTTTTCAGCAGCATCACGGGCGCCATCGGCGCCTTGCGCGGGCCCAAGCACGGCGGCGCCAACGAGGTGGCGATGGAGATCATCGCCCGCTACGGCAGCGCCGACGAGGCGGAGGCCGACATCCGCGCCCGCGTAGAGCGCAAGGAGATCGTGATCGGCTTCGGACACCCGGTGTACACCATCGGCGATCCGCGCAACCCGATCATCAAGGAGATCTCGCGCAAGCTTTGCGCCGAGGGCGGGAACCAGGTCCTGTTCGACGTCAGCGAGCGCATCGAGACGCTGATGATGGACCTCAAGAAGATGTTCCCGAACCTCGACTGGTACAGCGCCTCGGCCTACCACATGATGGGCGTGCCGACCGCGATGTTCACGCCGCTGTTCGTGATCGCCCGCACCAGCGGCTGGAGCGCGCACGTCATCGAGCAGCGCATGGACGGCAAGATCATCCGGCCCAGCGCCAACTACACCGGCCCGGAAGACCGCGAGTTCGTGCCCATCGCGAAGCGCTGAGGGGTCCGGACCGCCGCTGGAAACTTCGAAGGCCGCGCAGCGATGCGCGGCCTTCGCATGTCCGGCCTGGCCTCAGGGGCCCGTGCAGGCGAAGCGGCCGGTGTGCTGGCCGCCCGATTCACGCACCAGGCCGCCGCTGTTCGCGCCCCGGCAGGCGCCCCAGCGGTACTGGCCCGACGGCACCGGCCAGGAACCGCCGGCCTGCACCGCCCAGGTGCCGCCCGAGCCACGCTCGCATTCGTCGCCGACTTTGCACCAGAACACCTCGACGGTCTCGCCGCAGCGGTTGCTGAACACCTGGCTGCCATAGCTCGACAAGGGATCGCCCTCGGCGAGTTGCACCAGCGAGACGCAGCTCGTTGCCTCCAGCTCCGGCCGATGGATCGCCCGTGTCTGCGGCGCGCCGCCGCTCGGTGCCACCGAAGGCGCGGGCTGGCCGTAGGCCTGGTAGGCCGGTGCCGAAGCCGTGTAGGCCGGCATGGCCACCACGGCGGGCGCGGCCGGGGCATTGGCCGCCGCGTAGGCGCCCACCATCGTCGAGACGTTGTTGAAGAACTGCCCCCAGGCGGCCGCGTTCTCCGCGTCCCGCTCGGCGCGCGCCTGGGCGTACTGCTCGAGCTGCCGCTGCCGCTGGCTGCGGCCGGCGGCGTCAATGGCGACGTAACGGTCGGCGATGGCGATGGACAGGGCCGCCAGCGACGAAGACCGGCAAGGCTCCGCGGAGTATTTCTGCCGGATCCGCTGCGCGTCCGTCCTGCTCGCCGGATGCAGGTCGGTGATCTCCAGGCACTGCCGGGCGAGGTCCGTGCTGCTGCGGTCGATCGGGTTCGCCGCCCAATGGGCTTTCCACGCCGACGGCAGGGCCCCTTCGGCGGCCAGGCTGCGCTCAGCGTAGGTTTGCCGCTCCAGCGCATAGTTGCTGCGGACATCCTGGACCAGGCGGCTGATCCGCTCCAGGTGCGGCCCGGCGCGCTCACGCCACAGGGCCTCGCAGGATCCCGGCGCCTTCGGGTCGGCGCACAGGGTGAAACTGTCGCTCGACCCTGACGTCCCGGATTGCGTCATCCACAGGCCGAACACGTCGAACTCGGAATAGATGGGGCGGCAGCCCCGGATCTTCTTCTCCGCCGCCGCGCAGGTGCGCGACTGCAAGTTCATGATCAGCGAACTGCCGCCCGCCGGGTCGCCGACGACGCTGTGGGAGAAGGAGAAATCGTCGAGGCTCGATCCGTCGTCGAAATTGATGATGGGCGCCAAGGGCTGCTCCGGCTGCCAGAAGACCGGCACGGAGACGATTTCGAATTTCTTCAAATCGACTTCCCGCCGCACATAGGTGATGCTCGCGCCGGCGGTCATCTCGTTGACGCCCGCGGAGGGCGCGATGCTGAATCGCGGGACCTGTTCCCGGCCCAGCACGAGAATCGTGTCGTTGAGGATGAAGAAGCTGTCCGGCGATGGCTCGACCCAGTAGCCGAACCCGTCGGCCAGGCCGTGGCGGCACGCCCCGAGCCAATGGCGACCGCCGAAGAGCTTCCTGGCGGCGTCCAGGTTCTCTGCGCTCGCGTCCTTCGGATACAGCACGCCGCATCCATCCAGGCTGCGGATGTATTCGTGTTCGGGAAACTCGGGCACCGCCGCGGGCGCGGCAGTGGACAAGGCCAGGACCAGTATCGCGGTGATGCCCATGGACGCCCCCCCCCCTCAGGGTTCCGGGATCGGGCGGCCAGTCTAGCCCTGTCCGGCCCGGCCGGAAGCGGCTTCAGGGTGCGAGGCGCTGCTGGGGCGCGTGGCCCGCGGAGGCGATGACGACCGGCCGCGGCGGCGTCAGCCGCTGGACCCGGAAGAAGGTGTGGTCGCCGATGGTGGCGACCCGGGGCGCCGAGGCCCAGGCCGGATCGGCCAGGCCCAGGGCCGCGAAGTGGCTGGCGCCGGGAACGATCTCGCGTCGCTGGCCCGCGGGCAGGTCCCAGTCGCGCTGGGCTTCGAAGGCGATGCGTACGGCGCGTTCCCAGGCCTTCATGTTCTTCAGGCGCAGGCCCGGGTGCACGATGCCGGGCGCGAACTGCCGGCGGGCCGT
>JAYRTA010000028.1:0-10598 GCA_041919875.1 Arenimonas sp. | reverse complement strand
TGATGGTGGACACGGCCAACCGCTCCTTCCTGGTCGCCGGGCTCGAGGCCGGCCGCTTCCGGGAGCTGCCCGGGCGGGGCGGCATCGTCTACGTCGGCGAACTGAGCACCGACGGCACCCGCTTCGGCAAGTTGTTCGTGCAGACCGAGCGCGAAGGCCGGCTCGACATCATCAGCGCGCGCGAGGGCGAACTGTTCCTCGATGGCGAGGTCGCCCGTTTCCTGCGCCTGCGCGACGGCTTCCGGGTCGAGGGCGCGCCGGCGGCCAATGATTTCCGGATGATGCGCTTCGCGACCAACGAGCTGCGCGTGCCCGACCGCGAACTGGCCGTGGACGCCGATGCCTTCGGGGCGCTCGGCTCGCTCGACCTCGCCGGCAGCGGCGATGCCAGCGCCCGCGCCGAACTGCACTGGCGCCTGGCCACGCCCTGGCTGGCCCTGGCCCTGGGCGTGCTGGCCCTGCCGCTGGGGCGGGGCGAGCCGCGCCAGGCGCGCTACGGCCGGCTGCTGGCGGCCCTGCTGGTCTACATCAATGCGATGGCCCTGCTGGTGCTGGGCAAGGGCTGGCTGGCGAGCGGGACCCTGCCCGCGCAGTGGGGCCTGGCCTGGATCCTGGGGCCGCTGAGCGCGCTGGCGCTGTGGCTGTTCCTGCGCGATGGCCGGCTGCGCCGGCCGCGGGCCGCGGCATGATGCCCGCGCTGCGCCCGGGCCGCCTCGACCTGTACCTGGCGCGCAGCGTGCTGCTGGCGACCCTGGGCGCGTGGGCGGTGTTGCTGTCGTTCGACCTGATCAGCGCCCTGGTGAACGAACTCGACGAGGTGGGCGAGGGTGGCTACACCCTCAGCCATGCCGTGCTCTACGCCCTGTGGTCGGCGCCCCGGCGCGGCTACGAACTGTTTCCCACCTCGGCCCTGATCGGCACCGTGATGGGCCTGGGTTCGCTGGCGTCGCGCTCGGAACTGACGGCGATGCGGGCGGTGGGCGTCTCGCGCCTGCGCATCGGCCTGGGCTCGCTGCTGGCCCTCGGCCTGGTGACCGCCGTGATGGTGGTGAACGCCGAAACCCTGGCGCCGTTCGGCGAGCAGAACTCCCAGGACGTGGTGAACGGCGCCAAGACCGGCGACGTCGTGCTCGCGCGGGTCTCCGGCCTCTGGGCGCGGGAGGGCGACGTGTTCCTCAACGCCCGCGACGGCACCAGCCGCGAGCAGGACGGCCGCACCATCACCGAACTGCGGGGCGTGCGCCTGTACGAGTTCGACGCGGAAGGCCGCCTGGCCTCGCTGGCGGAAGCGCGCGAGGCGGTGCACGACGGCGACGACTGGACCCTGCGCGAAGTCAGCCGCGCCCGCTTCGGCGCGCGCGAGGTCGAACGCACGACGGTGGCGGAGGAGCGCTGGGACAGCGAGCTCGACGGCCAGGCCCTGGCGACCGCGACCAAGCGCCCGCGCTACTTGAGCAGCGCCGAGCTGCGCCGGCAGATCGGCTACATGCAGCGCAACGGGCTCGATCCGAAGGCCTTCGAGAACGCGTACTGGGCGCGCTGGTTCTATCCGGTCAACGTGGTGGTGCTGTGCCTGTCGGCGCTGCCGTTCGCGTTCTCGTCGCTGCGCTCGGGCGGCTTCGGCAAGCGCCTGTTCATCGCGATCGTCATCGGCATCGGCTACCTGCTGGCCCAGCGCCTGGCGGTGAGCCTCTCGGACGTCTACCGCTTCGACGCCCGCCTGGCCTACCTGCTCCCGCCCATCGCCCTGCTGTCGCTCTGCTGGGGGCTCTTCGCCCGCCGGGACTAGTTTTTTCCCGCGGATTCACGCGGATGCACGCGGATAAAGCGTTTCTCCATTGCAACGTGAATCCGTGGCCAAAAAAAATTCTCAAGACAGCCGGACCAGCAGCGTCCGGCTGGCGAGGTCGTGCCAGGCGCGGTGCTCGCGGTCGAACAGGCACCACAGGAAGCCCAGGCCGCCGGCCGCCAGCGAGAGCGTGGCGACGGCGTAGCGCAGGGCCAGGGCGCGCGGCCCGGCGGGGCGGCCGTCGGCCGCCACCACCTTCAGGCGCCAGGGGCGCATGCCCAGGGTCTGGCCGCCGCGGCGCCAGGACAGCAGCGCGTAGGCGCCGGTGACGGCCCAGAGCAGGGCCAGTTCCAGCCAGGCCAGCAGGCTGCCCGGGTCCACCGGCCGGCCGCCGCGCGCGAGCAGCATCAGGCCGCTGGCGGCGAACCACAGGGCCAGCATCGGGAAGAAATCGTAGACCAGCGCGAACAGGCGCCAGCCGAGGTGGGCCGGGCGTGCCGCCGGCGTCGCGGGGGTTTCCATGGGCGCGAAGCATAGCCGGCCGCGCCGGCCCGCCGCTAAGCTGGGGCCATGCCCGCCCCGCGTCCCGCCGACCGTCGCGCCCTCGCGCTCAGCCTGCCCGCCGCCAGCGACGAGGACCAGCGCGTCATCGCCGGTTTCCTCGACCGCGCCTGGGCCGAGGCCGGCCTGGCGCGGCATACGCTCGACAGTTACCGGCGCGACCTCGAGGGCCTGGCCCGCTGGCTCGCCGGTCGCGGTGGCGGCCTGGCCCGCGTGGATCGCCAGGCGCTGTTCGACTACCTCGCCTGGCGCGCCGATGCCGGCTATTCCCCGCGCAGCAATGCCCGGCTGCTGTCGGCGCTGCGCGCCTTCTGCGCCCAGCAGCTGCGCCTGGGCCTGCGCGAGGACGACCCGACCGCGCGCCTGGACCCGCCCCGCCTCGGCCGGCCTTTGCCCAAGGCGCTGTCGGAGAGCCAGGTCGAGGCGCTGATCCAGGCCGCCGACACCACCGCGCCCGCCGGCCTGCGCGACCGCGCGATGGTCGAGCTGATGTACGCCACCGGCCTGCGCGTGAGCGAGCTGGTGGGGCTGCCGGCCACCGCCATCAACCTGCGCCAGGGCGTGCTGCGGGTCAGCGGCAAGGGCGGCAAGGAGCGGCTGGTGCCGATGGGGGAAGAAGCCCAGCACTGGATCGAGCGCTACCTGGGCTCGGCCCGGCCGGTGCTGGCCGCCGGCCGGTTCCCCGCCACCCTGTTCCTGGCGGCCGGGGGCGAGCCGCTGACGCGGCAGCAGTTCTGGGCCAGCCTCAAGCGCCTGGCGGCGGTCGCCGGGGTCGACCCCGGCCGGGTCAGCCCGCACGGTCTGCGCCACAGTTTCGCCACCCACCTGCTCAACCACGGCGCCGACCTGCGGACCCTGCAGATGCTGCTGGGCCACAGCTCCCTGTCCACCACCCAGATCTACACCCTGGTGGCGCGGGAGGGCCTCAAACGCCTGCACCAGCAGCACCACCCGCGGGCCTGAACGGGCCTGTGCCACAATCGGCGAACTTCCGGGCCGGGCTGCGGTCCGATCCGCCACGCCCTCCAGGAACCGACCCATGATCCGATCGTTCGCCCTGTCCCTGGCCCTCTGCGCCAG
This sequence comes from Arenimonas sp., assembly GCA_041919875.1. GTDB lineage: Bacteria > Pseudomonadota > Gammaproteobacteria > Xanthomonadales > Xanthomonadaceae > Arenimonas. Next base: position 7,168 of record JAYRTA010000028.1, on the reverse strand, counting down.
CCTCGCCGCCTGCGCCGCCGAGCCGTCCGCCCAGGCGCCGTCCGCCGCCGCCGGCCAGCCGGCCGCCGCGGCACCCGCCGGCGTGGACGCCACGGTGCGCGCCGCGCTCGAAAGCCTGGTGCCGGGCGTGAAGGTCGGCACGGTGCGGCCGGCGCCCTTCGCCGGCTTCCAGGAGGCGTCCATCGACGGCCGGGTGCTGTACGTGTCCAACGACGGCAAGTTCCTGATCCAGGGCGCGCTGATCGACGTGGCCGCCAAGGACAACCTCACCCAGGCCAGCGAGGCGGTGTTCCGCAAGGACGTGCTCGATACGGTCGGCCCGGACCAGGGCATCGTGTTCGCGGCCGAGCAGCCCAAGTACACGGTCAAGGTCTTCACCGACATCGACTGCGGCTACTGCCGCCGCATGCACCAGGACATCGCCGAGTACAACAAGCTCGGCATCACCGTCGAATACCTGTTCTACCCGCGCGACGGCATCGGCTCGGAGGCCTTCGACAAGGCCGTCTCGGTCTGGTGCTCGCCCGACCGCCACCAGGCCCTGACCGCCGCCAAGGCCGGCGCCACCCTGCCCAAGGCCAGCTGCACCAACCCGGTGACCCGCGACTACGACGTCGGCCGCCGCGTCGGCCTCGACGGCACCCCGGCCGTCTACGCCGAAAACGGCCGCCAGCTGGGCGGCTACCTGCCGCCGGCCGACATGCTGGCCCGCCTGGACGAACTGGCCGCGCAGGCCGCCGCCAAGCCCTGACCGGTCCCCCGGGCACCGGGGGCGCGGCCGCGTCCCCGGGCCTTGGTTTACAATGCCGCGCTCAATTCCCACGGAATAACGCGGACATGATCGTCCTCGAGGGCCTGCCGGCCCTGTCGCCGTTCCGGCGCGACCGTCTCCAGGCCCGCCTGCGGCAGATTGCCGAGGGTGTCCACGTCACCGGCGCCTGGCATGTCTATTTCGTCCAGCCCGAGGCCGGCTCCCGGCCCGACCTGGCGCGCCTGGGCCGGATCCTGGAAGGCTGCACGGGCGCCGAAGCGCCGGCCGCGGGCGCGCAGTCGCGCTTCGTGGTGCCGCGCCTGGGCACGCTCTCGCCCTGGGCCAGCAAGGCCACCGACATCCTGCGCGGCGCCGGCGAACCGGTGCAGCGGGTCGAGCGCGGCCTGCGCCTGGACCTGGCCGGCCTGCCGGCGGCGGACGACCCGCGCGCCGCGCGCCTGGCCCGCGCGCTGCACGACCCGATGACCCAGAGCCTGCTGCCGGATCGCGGGTCCGCCGCGCGCCTGTTCGACCTGCCGGCCCCCGGCGCGCTCGAGCGCATCCCGGTTGCCGGCCTCGCCGAGGCCAACGGCCGGCTGGGCCTGGCCCTCTCCGGCGACGAGATCGATTACCTGGCCCGCCGCTACGGCGAACTGGGCCGCGACCCGTCCGATGCCGAACTGATGATGTTCGCCCAGGCGAACTCCGAGCATTGCCGGCACAAGATCTTCAACGCCGACTGGACCGTGGACGGCGAGCCGCAGCCGCTGTCGCTGTTCAAGATGATCAAGAACACCCACGCGCGCACGCCCCGCTTCACGCTCGGCGCGTACAAGGACAACGCGGCGGTGATCGAAGGCCACCCCGGTGCCCGCTTCCGGCCCGATCCGGCCACCGGCGAGTATGCGCACGGCCCGGTGCTGGATTCGGCTTTCGCGATCAAGGTCGAGACCCACAACCATCCCACCGGCATCTCGCCCTTCCCGGGCGCCGCCACCGGCGCCGGCGGCGAGATCCGCGACGAGGGCGCGACCGGCCGCGGCGGCAAGCCCAAGGCCGGCCTGACCGGCTTCACCGTCTCGCACCTGCGCATTCCCTCGCTGCCTCAGCCCTGGGAATCGCCGCGTCCGCTCAACCCGCGCATGGCGACGGCGCTGGAGATCATGGTGGACGGGCCGATCGGCGCCGCCGCCTTCAACAACGAATTCGGCCGCCCCGCGCTGGCCGGCTATTTCCGCAGCTTCGAGCTGCCCACGGCCGAACCCGGCCTGGTGCGCGGCTACGACAAGCCGATCATGCTGGCCGGCGGCCTGGGTGCGATCGACCGCGGCCAGGCGAAGAAGCTCGACCTGCGCCCCGGCGATGCGGTGGTCGTCCTGGGTGGCCCGGCGATGCTGATCGGCCTGGGCGGCGGCGCGGCCTCGTCGGTGGCCTCGGGCCAGAGCAGCGAGGACCTGGATTTCGCCTCAGTGCAGCGCGACAACCCGGAGATGCAGCGGCGCTGCCAGGAAGTGCTCGACCGCTGCGTCGCGCTCGGCGCCGACAATCCGGTGCTGACCGCGCACGACGTCGGCGCCGGCGGCCTGTCCAACGCCATCCCCGAGCTGCTGCACGACTCGAACGTCGGCGGCGTGATCGAGATGGCGAAGATCCCGAGCGACGATCCTTCGCTCTCGCCGATGCAGCTGTGGTCGAACGAGGCCCAGGAGCGCTACGTGCTGGGCGTGTCGGCCGACCGCCTGGCCGACTTCGAGGCGATCTGCCGGCGCGAGCGCGCCGTGTTCGCCGTGGTCGGCGTCGCCACCGCCGAGGAGCGCCTGGTCCTGAAGGCGCCGGACGGCAGCGCGCCGATCGACCTGCCGATGGACGTGCTGTTCGGCAACTCGCCCAAGATGCACCGCGACGTGCAGCGCCCGTCCGCGCCGCGCTGGCCGCGCCTGGACACCGCCGGCCTGGACCTGCGCGAGGCCGGCCTGCGCGTGATCGCGCACCCGTCGGTGGCTGCCAAGAACTTCCTGGTCACCATCGGCGACCGCAGCGTCGGCGGCCTGTGCGCGCGCGACCAGATGGTCGGCCCCTGGCAGCTGCCGCTGGCCGACGCCGCGGTCACGCTCACCGATTTCACCGGCTACGCCGGCGAGGCGATGGCGATGGGCGAGCGCACGCCGCTGGCCCTGCTCGACGCCGCCGCCTCGGCGCGCATGGCCGTGGGCGAGGCGATCACCAACCTGGCCGCGGCGCCGGTGGAGTCGCTCGAGGAGATCAAGCTCTCCGCCAACTGGATGGCCGCCGCCGGCCACCCGGGCGAAGACGCCCTGCTGTTCGATGCGGTGCAGGCCGTGGGCATGGCGCTGTGCCCGGAGCTCGAGCTGAGCATCCCGGTGGGCAAGGACTCGCTGTCCATGCAGGCCGCCTGGCAGGCGCCGGAGGGCCCGCAGAAAGTCGTGTCGCCGGTGTCCCTGGTGGTCAGCGCCTTCGCGCGCGTGGCCGACGTGCGCCCGCAGCTGCTGCCGGTGCTCGACCGCGACGCCGACTCCGAGCTGTGGCTGATCGGCCTGGGCGCCGGCGCCCGCCGCATGGGCGGCTCGGTGCTGGCCCAGGTGCACGGGGCTTTCGGCGGCGCCTGCCCGGACCTGGACGAGCCCGAGCGCCTGCGCGCCTTCTTCGAGCTCATCCGCGACGCCCGCCGCGACGGCCTGCTGCTGGCCTACCACGACCGCAGCGACGGCGGCGCCTTCGCCGCCCTGTGCGAAATGGCCTTCGCCGGCCACTGCGGCCTCGAGCTGAGCCTCGATGGCTGGGGCGAGGACGCCTTCGCCGCGCTGTTCAACGAAGAACTGGGCGCCGTGGTGCAGATCGCCACCGAGGACCGCGCCGCCTTCGCCGACCTGGTCAACCGCCACGGCCTGACCCACTGCGCCCAGCGCATCGGCAAGCCCGGCACCACCCCGGTGGTGCGCATCAGCGAGGGCCGCGACATCCTGGCCGAGTGGAGCTGGCACGAACTGTTCGAGGCCTGGTGGTCGGTGACCCACGCGATCCAGGCGATGCGCGACGACCCGGCCGGCGCCGACGCCGAGCGTGACGCCAAGCTCGACTTCGCCGACCCCGGCCTGTCGCCGGTGCTGGCCTTCGACCCGCAGGACGACATCGCCGCGCCCTGGATCGCCACCGGCGTGCGTCCGCGCGTGGCGATCCTGCGCGAGCAGGGCGTCAACGGCCAGGTGGAAATGGCGGCGGCCTTCGACCGCGCCGGCTTCACCGCCGTGGACGTGCACATGTCCGACCTGATCGAAGGCCGGCAGTCGCTCGAAGGCTTCAAGGGCCTGGCCGCCTGCGGCGGCTTCAGCTACGGCGACGTGCTGGGCGCGGGCCGCGGCTGGGCCACCTCCATCCTCGAACGTCCGGCGATGCGCGATCTGTTCGCCGCCTTCTTCGCCCGGCCCGACACCTTCAGCCTCGGCGTGTGCAATGGCTGCCAGATGCTGGCCCAGCTAAAGGCGCTCGTCCCGGGCGCCGAACACTGGCCGCGCTTCCTGCGCAACCGCAGCGAGCAGTACGAAGCCCGCCTGTCGCTGGTGGAGGTGCAGTCGTCGCCGTCGATCCTGCTGGCCGGCATGGCGGGGTCCCGCCTGCCGGTGGTGGTGGCCCACGGCGAAGGCCAGGCCCGGTTCGACGAACCGGCCCACGAGGGCCTGGCGCGCGCGGTCCTGCGATTCGTCGACTCGCGGGGCCTCGCCACCGAGGCCTACCCGGCCAATCCCAACGGCTCGCCCGGCGGCATCACCGGCCTGTGCAGCAGCGACGGCCGCGCGACCCTGATGATGCCGCACCCCGAGCGTGTGTTCCGGAGCGTCCAGATGTCCTGGCACCCGGCCGGCTGGCGCGAGGACAGCCCCTGGATGCGGCTGTTCCGCAACGCCCGCGCCTGGGTGGGCTGAGGGCCCGCGGCCGGTCCTTGCGGCCGGCCGGGCAATCTGGCGAAATGCGCCACCCCCCGAGCCCGCGATCCGCCTGTCCTGACCGGCGGCGGTGTTGCGTGCTTGGGGTCGGGCCGGGCATTCCGGCCACCTCGTTCCCGGGGACCAGGGAGCCCCAGGCGGTCGCCCCGGCCGCCTGAGAAAAAACACCAAGATGGAGAGAACCACATGAAGCGTCCCCTGATCGCCATGGTGCTCGCGCTGGCCCTGCCGGCCGCGGCCCAGGCCGGCGGCGACTACGGCTACGTCGAAGTCGGCTACGCCACCACCGAAACCGCCCTGGTCGACTACTACAGCCCGTTCGTGGACGACTACCAGGGCGTGGCCGTGCGCGCCTCCTGGCGCTACGGCGGCAACTGGTACAGCACCCTGGAAGCCCGCCGCGGCAGCACCAACGGCGGCGCCCGCCTCGATGGCTTCGCCAGCCTGGGCCTGGGCTACCACTGGGCGATGAACGACAAGGCCGACTGGTTCGTCGAGGGCCGCATCGCCCGCGAAGAGGACGAGCTCAACGCCGACAGCGACCAGTACTCGGTGCAGGTCGGCCTGCAGGGCGGTTCGGGCAAGTGGTACGGCCTGGTCAGTGCCGGCTACGAGCACCAGGACAACCGCTACAGCGTGCTGGACATCGACCAGGGCTTCGTGCGCGTGGGGGGCGGCTACCGCTTCAGCGACGCCTGGAGCATCGGCCTGGAATACCGCCACGGCTTCGAGGGCACCTCGGCCGGCTTCATCGGTCCGCGCTTCAGCTTCTGATCGCCGGCCACCGCGGCACCCGGAGCCCGGCCTCGCGCCGGGCTTCGTTTTTTCAGCGGTCGCCGGCGGCCAGGGCGTCGGCCATCGGCGCCAAGGCCTGCGCATAGGGCTGCCAGCGGCCCAGGCCGCGGCGGTTCACCGGTTCGCGCACCTGGACCGCGCTGGCGGTGGAGACCGGGCGGTCGGCCTCGGCCACCGCGGCCCCGGGCGCCAGCGCCGGCAGGCCGCAGAAGGCGGCCACGCGCGCGGCCAGGCCGTCCGGGTCGTCCACCATCGCCTCGTAGCGCACCTCCAGCATCCGGTCGCCCAGCGCCTCGCGCCAGCGTGCCATCAGCGCCCGGTAGCGCAGCAGGTGGCGCGCCATCTCGCCCTGGTCGTAGCTGTGCGGATAGCCGTGCGCGAACAGTTCCTTGAGCTGGGAAAAACCGGTGTCCATCGGTGCGCGGACGGTGTGCAGGAAACGCGCGCGGGGCAGGGCGCGCGCCAGCAGGCCGGCCAGCAGGTAGTTGCGCGGCAGCTTGTCCACCAGGAAGCCGCGGCCGCCGGCCCGCCAGGCGACGTGGGCGAGGTAGCGGCGGCCGAACTCGGCCAGGTCCAGCCGCGGCGCGCGCGCCAGCAGTCCGGGGGTCAGCACGTCGCGCGCCGGCAGGTCGGCCAGCCAGTGCAGCTGGTGGCTGGCGTCGAACAGCTCGCCGGCCGCGTGCACCTGCGGATACCGGCCCAGGAAGCGCTCGAGCAGGGTGCTGCCGGTGCGCGGCTGGCCGATCACGAACACCGGCACCGGCCCGTCCCGGGGCGCGTCGTCCACCGGGGCCAGGCCGGCATCGGCGCTGGCCGCCAGGGCGGCGTAGAGCGACTGTTCGCCGGCCTCGTTCCAGGCCAGTTCGCGCCGGCGGGCGCGGCAACCGCGCTCGAGCGCCTGCCAGGCGGGCCCGTGGTCGCCCAGGTCGTCGAGCAGCTTGAACAAGGCGTAGTTCAGCGCCGCTTCCCCGGCGCCGCCCGGGGGCGTGCGCTGCAGCGCGGCGCGCACGCGGTCGACGGTCCCGGTGCCCGGCGCCTCGCGGCGCAGCTGCGCCCGCTGCCAGAGCGCGGCCGGGTGGCGCGGCTCGAGGCGCAGCGCGGCGTCCAGCGACTGCACGGCGTCATCCAGGCGCCCGTGGAAGGCCAGCACCCGGCCGTGCTGCACGTGGCCGGCCACCGTGTCCAGGCCGGCTTCGGTCGCGCGCGTGGTGCAGGCCAGGGCCTCGGCCTGCAGGCCGGCCAGGCTCAGGGCCTGGCCGATCAGCAGCTCCTCGGCGGGCGAGGTCGCGCCACCCGCGCGGGAGAGGGCGCAGCGCAGCAGGGCCTCGTGTTCGCCGACGTCGTGCAGGCGACGCACCGCCTGCGCGCGCAGCGCGCCCGGCATCGGCAGGTCGGCCAGGGCCAGCGCGTGCGCGCGCGCCGTCCGCACCTGGCCCAGGGCCGTGCAGCACACCGAGAGGCGAAGCAGGGCCAGCGCGCGGTCCTCGCCGCGCGCCAGCTGGGCGCCGTAAAGCGTGTTCGCGAGGCGGTAGTCGCCGGCCTCGAAGGCCTGGGCCGCCGTGGGCGGACGCGAAGGGGAACGTGGACGCATGGACGGGCCGCGGCGGGGACGGATGATTCTAGCCGCGGCCCGGCCGCGCCGGCTCAGCCGAAATCCGCG
>JAYRTA010000027.1:0-10737 GCA_041919875.1 Arenimonas sp. | reverse complement strand
TGGATTACGTGCGGGCTCAGCCGCCGGCGTAATCGTCGGCGGCGTCCTGCTCGAAGTGGCGCAGCGCGCGCAGGCTCGACTCGATCTGCACGTAGCGGATGGCTTTTTCGGCCGGCAGCACCCGGGCCAGCCGGTCGAAGCTGCGCTCGAGCAACTCGGCCTCCTCGATCGCCAGGCGGCGGTAGTCCTCGGCCAGGTCCACGGCGTCCTTGCCGCTGGCGGTGGCCAGTTCGGCGCGGATCTCGCCGCGGCGGGCGTCGATCTTGGCCAGCTCGGACTGGTGGGCGTCGTAGACCGGCCAGAAATCGGCGGCCTCGGCGGGCGTGAGCTGCAGCTGGCGGGCGATGAAGATCTGCTTGCCGGGCGAGACTGCCACCTGCAGCGCCTGCAGGCGGGGCGCGGCGCGCGAGGGGTCGGCCACCTGGGCCAGGGCCGGGCCGGACAGCAGCGCCGCCAGCAGGAAACACGGGATGATTCGGGACATGGGGACCTCCTTGGAGGCCACCTTACCTCAGCCGGGCGCCGGCTTCAGTCGTCGCCGCGCAGGCCATCGGCCGGCAGCGCCCGGCCCGGCACCTGGTGCAGGCGCAGCTCGGGCCCCAGCTCCAGGGCGGTCAGCTTGCCGCCCCAGACCGCGCCGGTATCGATGGCGTACACGCCCAGGCCCATGAACAGCCCCAGGGTGGACCAGTGCCCGCAGACCACGGGCAGCTCGCGGGGCGCGTGCCCGGGTACTTCGAACCAGGGGTACATGCCGGGCTTCTGGGTGCCGGGCCGGCCCTTGTCGTCGAAACCGACCCGGCCGCTGGGCGTGCAGTACCGCATGCGGGTGAAGACGTTGATGATGGCGCGGTAGCGGTCCACGCCGGTGAGCTTGGGCGACCAGGCGGGCTTGTCGCCGTACATGTTCTTGACCAGCTTGTAGAAGCCGTCGCCGCGGAGTTTCTCCTCGACCTCGCGCGCGCGCGCCTCGGCGATGCCGATCGTCCACTTGGGCGCCAGGCCGGCGTGCACCATCGCGAAGCCGAGGCTGCGGTCGACGTGCAGCAGCTTCTGCTGGCGCAGCCAATCGAGCATGTCCGGGGCGTCGGGCGCGAACAGCACGCGCTGCAGGTCGGCGTTGACCTTGCGCTGGTCCTGCTCGCGGCGGGTGGAGATGGCCAGCAGCGACAGGTCGTGGTTGCCCAGCACGACGGTGCTGTGGATGGCCAGCGAGTGCACCAGGCGCAGGGTCTCCAGCGACTGGCCGCCGCGGTTGACCAGGTCGCCGCAGAACCACAGGCGGTCCACCGCCGGGTCGAAGCGGATCTTCTCGAGCAGGCGCTGGAGCGCGTCGTAGCAGCCCTGCAGGTCGCCGATGGCGTAGGTGGCCATCAGTGCAGGGTCCGCGGCACGGACAGGGTGAAGGCCGCGATCGGGGCGTCGAAGCGGGTACCGTCGTCGGCCAGCATGGCGTAGCTGCCCTGCATCGTGCCCAGGGGCGTTTCCAGCACGGCGCCCGAAGTGTATTCGAAGCTTTCGCCCGGGCGCAGCCAGGGCTGTTCGCCGACGACCCCCTCGCCGCGCACTTCCTGCACGCGCCCGTTGGCGTCGGTGATCAGCCAATGGCGCGAGAGCAGGCGCGCGGGTACCTCGCCGGTGTTCTCGATGCGGATCGTGTAGGCGAAGACGTAGCGATCGTCCTCGGGGATCGACTGGTCGTCGAGGAAGCGGGTGGCGACGCGGACGGCGATGGCGTACGGCGAGTCCATGCCCGCCATTCTACGTTGCCCCGCCGTCGTCGGGGCGCGAACCCAGGTGGGCGGCGAGACGCACGAAATCCGCGACCGCGACCTGCTCGGCGCGCGCGTCCGGGCGCAGGCCGGCGGCCTCGATGTCGGCGCCGGTGCAGACCTGCTGCAGGGCGTTGCGCAGGGTCTTGCGGCGCTGGCCGAAGGCGTCGCGCACGACGCGCCCGAACAGGGCCGGGTCGGCGATGCCGATCGTGGCGGGATCACGCGGGACCAGCCGCACCACGGCCGAGTCCACCTTCGGGGGCGGCCGGAAGGCGCCCGGCGGCACGTCGAACAGCGCGTCGACCTGGCAATAGGCCTGCAGCATCACGCCCAGGCGGCCATAGACCTTCGAGCCGGGCGGGGCGGCCATGCGGTCCACCACTTCCTTCTGCAGCATGAAGGTCATGTCCTCGATCGCGGCGGCGTGCTCGAGCGCATGGAACAGGATCGGCGAGGAGATGTTGTAGGGCAGGTTGCCGACCAGGCGGATGCGGCGCGCCGCGTGCTGGCCGTCGTCGGCGGCCAGCTTGCCGAAATCCACCTGCAGCACGTCCTTGTGGATGATGGTGAGCCGGCCGATGCCTTCGGCCCCCTCCATCAGGGGCGTGATCAGGTCGCGGTCGAATTCGATGACGGTCAGCTCGCCGTGCCTGCGCAGCAGCGGGAAGGTGATCGCGCCCTGGCCCGGGCCGATCTCCACCAGGCGGTCGCCGGGGCGCGGCGCGACGGCCTGCACGATGCGCTCGACATAGCTGCGGTCGGCCAGGAAATGCTGGCCGAGGGATTTTTTCGGGGGCGCCTTGAAACCGCTCATGCCGGCAGTCTCCGCGCGCCCAGCGTGGCGCACAAGGCCAGGGCGTGGCGCAGGCTCGAGGGATCGGCCAGGCCACGGCCGGCGAGGTCGAGCGCGGTGCCGTGGTCGACGGCCACGCGCGGGTAGGGCAGGCCGAGCGTCACGTTCACCGCCTGCTCGAAGCCGGCGTGCTTGAGCACCGGCAGGCCCTGGTCGTGGTACATCGCCAGCACCGCGTCCACGCCGGCCAGGCGCCGGGGCAGGAAGGCGGTGTCGGCCGGCAGCGGGCCGTCGAGCGCCAGGCCGTCGGCGCGCAGGGCCTCGAGCACCGGCGTGATCACCTCGATTTCCTCCCGCCCCAGGTGGCCTGCCTCGCCGGCGTGCGGGTTGAGGCCCAGCACGGCGATGCGGGGCGAGGGCAGGCCGAAATCACGGACCAGGGCGGCATGCAGCACCTGCAGCACGCTGCGCAGGCTGTCGCGGGTGATCGCGTCGGGCACGGCCCGCAGGGGCAGGTGGGTGGTGGCCAGCGCCACCCGCAGGCCCGGACGGGCGAGCATCATCACCACCGGCGCGCCGGCCTGCGCGGCCAGCAGTTCGGTGGTGCCGGAATAGGCGATGCCGCCGGCGTTGATGCTGGCCTTGTGCACGGGCCCTGTCACCAGGCCCTGGCAGTGCCCGGCACGGCAGTCGTCGGCGGCGCGCAGCAGGGCGTCGATCACGGCCGGTGCATTGGCCGGATCGGGCTGGCCGAAGCGGGCGGGGCGGGCCTGCGGCACCGGCACCACCGGCAATTCACCCGGCGCGGAGCAGGCGGCGGCCGGCAACAGGCGCAGGGGCAGGCCCAGCGCCTGCGCGGCGGCGGCCAGCGCCGAGGGGTCGGCGTAGGCCACGACATCGGCGGGCAGCGGCTCCTGGAGCAGCCGGACGCAAAGCTCCGGCCCGACGCCCGCCGGCTCCCCGGGAACCAGGGCCAGCCGCGGGCGCATGGTTCAGGAGGCCGAGAGGCGGCTCTCGACGAAGGCTTCCGAGCGCAGTTGGCGGAGGAAGCGTTCGAACTCCTCCTCGGCCTTGCGCTGGGAGATGATCTCGCGCGCCTGGTTGCGGCGGTTCTCTTCCGTCACGTCCTGCTCGCGGCTGCCCAGGCGCTGGATGATGTGCCAGCCCACGTCGGACTGGAACGGCTGGGACAGCTGGTTGTCCGCCAGCGCCGACACGGTGTTGCCCACGGCGCTGCCCCAGGCATTCACCGGGAACCAGCCCATGTCGCCACCCTGGGCGCGGCTGAGGGTGTCGTCGGAGAGTTCACGCGCCAGTTTGGCGAAATCCTCGCCGGCGACGATCCGGGCGTGGATCTGTTCGGCCTTCTGGCGCGCGGCCTCGTTGTTCACCGTCGGCGTGGTGCGCACGAGGATGCCGCGGGCGTTGAATTCGGTCAGGGTCTGCTGGCCGGCTTCGCGCGTCTCGACCACCTGGATCAGCTGGAAGCCCGAGGGTCCGCGGATCGGCTCGCTGACCTGGCCGGGCTGCAGCGAGCGCACCAGGCCCAGGAAGGCCGGCGGGATGGCGTCGTAGCCGCGCCAGCCGATCTCGCCGCCGTCGAGCGCGTTCTGCGCATCGGAATAACGGATGGCGGCAGCGCGGAAGTCGAGTTCCCCGCGGTCGAGCACGTCCTTGATGCCGCGCACCTTGCGTTCGGCGGTCGCCACCTGGTCGGGCGTCGCGCCGTCGGGCAGGCCGACCAGGATGATCGCCAGGCGGACTTCGGGCCCGCCCACGTCGCGCACGCTCAGCAACTGGTCGACTTCGGCCTCGCTGACCTGGACGCGGCTCTGCAGGTAGCGCTGGCGCAGGCGCTCGACCAGCATTTCCTCGCGCAGGCTGTTGCGGAATTCCTCGTAGCTCAGGCCGTCGGCCTGGAGGCGATCGCGCAGCTGGTCCTGGGTCATGCGGTTGCGCTGGGCCACCGACTGCACCGCCTGGCCGAGTTCGGCATCGCTCACGCGCACGCCCGAGTCGGCGGCGCGCGCCAGCTGCAGGCGCATCATGACCAGGCGGTCGAGCACCTGGCGCTCCAGCACGTCCCGCGGGGGCAGGGCGCCCGGCTGGCTTTCGTACTGGTTGACGATGTTCGCCACGGCGCGGTCGAGTTCGCTGCGCAGGATGACGTCCTCATCCACCACGGCCACGATGCTGTCGACCGGGGTGGTGGCCTGGGCCCGGGCCGGGACGGACTGGGCGGCCAGGACGGTGCCCAGCAGGGCAGCCAGGAGCAGGGAAAACCGGGTGTTCATGCGGGGTCGGCCTCCGGCACCGGCAGGCGGCGCCACGGGATCAGCGGGAATAACCAAGGATAGCATCATCGAGCAGGCGGGCCGTGTCGCGGCCGAAGCCGCCGACCCCGTTCAATTCGAGCTCAACATAGATGGCCGAAGTCTGCTCGCCGCTGAATTCCCGGACGTAGCGCCGGCCCAGGACGCGCAGGGCGACGCAGCAGCTGCGCCACTCGATGCCGCCCAGGGCCTCGACCGTCCGGTCGTCGAACAGCGAATAGTTCCAGCGGCCGACCAGGCGCCAGTCCCGGCCCAGGGGCAGGACGAAGGAGAGGTCGGTCTGCTCGAGCTGGTCGGCCCGGTAGCGGTAGGCGGCATTGAGCAGGCCGCCGCCGTCGAATCGCCACTGGCTGCGCACCGCCGACAGGGACGTGCGTTCATCGGCCGGGTCCCACTGGTGCGCCAGGCCCAGGCTCCAGCGGTCGGTCAGGGCCAGGCGGCCTTCGGCGACCCAGGCCGAGCCCTCGTCGGACAGGGCGGGGGCGCCGGGCAGGGTGACCCGCGGCGTTTCGAAGTAGTGGATGCGGCCGAGGCTGGCGCTCAGGCGCTCGCGGCCGTCGTCGCCGTCGAGCAGGCGGGTGGTCAGGGCCAGGGTGACCTGGTTGGCGTCGCCCTGCCGGTCGCCGCCGCTGAAGCGGTTGCTGCGGAACAGGCCGGGCCAGCCGAAGGTCAGCGGCTGGGTATCGAACAGGGGCAGGTCGTCCTGGTCGCGGTAGGGCACGTACAGGTAGAACAGCCGCGGCTCGAGCGTCTGCAGCATGCCGCCGCCCCAGGTCACGGGACGTTCGAAGAAGGCGCCGGCATCGAAGCTGGCGATGGGCAGGCTGCGGTCGGGGCTCGTATCGCCGCCGGGCAGGGCCAGGGCGTTGTCGAGCGAATAGGCGGTGTGGCGCCAGGCCAGCTGGGGCGTGGCGTACCAGCTCGCGCCGCCGAAGGGCAGGCGCAGCCAGGGCTGGACATCCACGCGCTGGCCGCCGGGCAGGTCCGGGTGGTGGAAGGCGATGGCCTCGGCACGCACGCCCGCCTCGAGCCAGGGCTGCAGCGGCCGCTCGAACCGGAACTGCAGGGCCGGCAGCTGCTGGTAGGGCTCGGTGCCCGGCGCGACCAGCGGGCTGGCGATCTGCCAGTCCTGCAGGCTCAGGCTGGCGTTCCAGCCGCGGCCGCGGCCATACACGCCGGCCACGCTGCCCAGCAGGCTGATCGAGGTGTTGGCCAGCGAATCGCCGAAATCGGAGAAGTAGTAGACGTCGCTGACGTGGTTGAGGTCGGCGCGCGCGTGCCAGTTCGGGCCCAGGGCGCTGAAGTGCCGCCAGCGCGCGAGGCCGCGGTCGCGGCGGGCCAGGTCGTCGTCGGGCAGCCAGGTCGCTTCGATCTCGCCGGCGTGGCCGGGCAGGAGGTAGCGGAACTCGCTGCCGAGCATCAGGCCGCGCTCGGCCATCCAGCGCGGCGTCAGGGTGGCGTCGTAGTTCGGCGCCAGGTTGAGGTAGATCGGCTGCGCGTAGTCGAAGCCGTTGCGGTCGTCGTAGCCGATGCGCGGCGAGAGCAGGCCGGTGCGGCGGCGGTCGTCGGTCGGGAAGCTCACCCAGGGCAGCCAGAGCACCGGCACCCCGCCCAGGCGCAGCGTGGCGTTGCGGGCGCTGCCGATGCCGCGGGCCTGGTCCACTTCGATGCTGCTGGCGGCGAACTCCCACTGGCGCTGGCCGGGCGGGCAGGTCGAGAAGGTGGCGCCCTCGAGCCGGCCGGTCTCGCCCTGCAGGGACACGCGGTCGGCGCTGCCGTTGCCGAGCTGGCCATTGAGCTGGTACTGCACCTCGTCCAGGCGCACGTCGCCGGTGGCGCCGTCGCCCTCGGCGCGGGCGGCGGTCAGGCGCACGCCGCGGTCCTGGTAGCGCACCGGGCCGTCGGTGCGGAAGTCCTCGCTCTCGTGTTCGACCGTGAGCTGGTCGGTGCCCAGCCACTGGTCGCCGCGCTCGAGTTCGACCGCGCCGGTGAGCACGGTGCGCGATTGTTCGCTCACGTCCAGGTGCTCGGCCTTCACGTCGGTGGGCGCGGAGACGCGGTCCACCCGCTCGGTGGTGGGCGGCCGGAATTCGGGGATCGTGCCGGGCGTCGGGCAGCGCTCCCAGGTCGGGGCGGGATCGGTGCCGGCGGCCAGGGCGGGCAGCGACCAGGCGATGGCCAGGCACAGCGGGAGCAAACGGGGGACAGGGCGCACGGCATGATCCCGGGAATGGACGTGTAAGCTTCGCCCATGCGCCCCGGCGGGGGCAACACGGGAGCCGCCATGGACAAGGTCCGCAAGCCCGACGAGCAATGGCGCGCCGAGCTCACCCCCGAGCAGTTCGCCATCTGCCGGTGCTCGGCCACCGAGCGCGCCTTCACGGGCCGCTACTGGGACCACCACGAAACCGGCACCTACCGGTGCGTGGCCTGCCGCGCGCCCCTGTTCGGTTCGGCCGACAAATACGACTCGGGCAGCGGCTGGCCCAGTTATACCCGCCCGCTGGACAAGGCCGCGGTGGCCGAGCACCTGGACGAGAGCCACGGCATGCACCGCATCGAGGTGCGCTGCGCCCGCTGCGAGTCGCACCTGGGGCACGTCTTCCCGGACGGGCCGCGGCCGACCGGCCTGCGCTACTGCATCAATTCGGCGGCGCTGGATTTCGAGCCCGCCTGAGCGGCCCGGACCGGCTCAGGCGCCCAGGCCCTGCAGGTGCGCCACCGAACAGTCGCGCAACGCGGCCAGGCTGTAGCCGCCCTCGAGCAGGGACACCAGGCGCCCCTGGGCGTGGCGGCCGGCGAGCGCGGCCAGTTCGGCGCTGAGCCAGCGGTAGTCGCCGGCGTCGAGGTCCAGGTCCGCCAGGGGGTCGAGGCGATGGCCGTCGAAACCGGCCGAGACGATCAGCAGCTGCGGCGCGAAGGCGTCCAGCGCCGGCAGCAGGTGCCGGGACCAGGCGGCGCGGAAGGGCTCGCCGCGGCTGCCCGGCGGCAGCGGCGCGTTGGCGATGTTGCCGCTGGCGCCGGTCTCGGCCTCCCGGCCGCTGTCGGGGTACAGGGGCGACTGGTGCGAACTGACGTACATCACGCGCGGCTCGTTCCAGAAGATGTCCTGGCTGCCGTTGCCGTGGTGCACGTCGAAGTCGGCGATCGCCACGCGCGCCAGCCCGTGCGCCTCGAGCGCATGGGCGGCGGCGACCGCCGCCGAGTTGAACAGGCAGAAGCCCATCGCCACGCCGCGGGTGGCGTGGTGCCCGGGCGGGCGCACGGCGCAGAAGGCCTGGCGCGCTTCGCCGGCCAGCACTGCATCCACCGCGGCGACGGCGGCGCCGGCGGCGCGCAGCGCGGCCTCGGCGGACCCGGCCGACATCGTGGTGTCCTCGTCCAGCCGGCGCAGGCCCTCGGTGGGCAGGTCGAGCACGCGCGCCACCAGCTCGCGGTCGTGCACGCGCAGCAGGGCGTCGCGGCTGGCCGCGGGCGCCTGGCGCCAGTCCAGGCCGGGCAGGGCGCCGCGCACCGCCTGCAGCACCGCTTCCAGGCGGGCCGGGCACTCCGGGTGGCCCGGGCCGGGGTCGTGGCCGAGGCAGGCGGGGTGCGTGAAGGCCAGCACGTCAGCCCTTGCGGCGCTCGTGGTTCCAGAGCACCTCGCCGTGGCCGCCGTGCCGGGCCAGCACGCGGGCGAGCACGAACAGCAGGTCGGAGAGGCGGTTGAGGTAGCGGATCGCTTCCGGCCGCACGGCGTCGTGGTGGGAGAGCGTCACCACCTCGCGCTCGGCGCGCCGGCAGATGGTGCGCGCCAGGTGGCAGTGCGCGGCCGCCGGGCCACCGCCGGGCAGGATGAAGTCCTTGAGCGCGGGCAGGTCGGCGTTGAAGCGGTCGAGCACGTCCTCGAGCCGCTGGATGTCGGCGTCGAAGATGGCGGCGTGGCCGGGGATGCACAGTTCACCGCCGAGGTCGAACAGCTGGTGCTGCACGGGCACCAGCACCTGGCGCACCGCCTCGGGCAGCTCGCAGGACAGCACGACGCCGATCGCGGAATTGGCCTCGTCCACGGTGCCGTAGGCGGTGACGCGGGCCGAATCCTTGGCCACGCGCGAGCCATCGCCCAGGCCGGTGCTGCCGTCGTCGCCGGTGCGGGTGTAGATCTTCGACAGGCGGTTGCCCATCGGCGTGGCTCAGCGGCCGGCGGCGGCGCGCGCCTGCAGGCGGCGCACGGCCATCACGCCCAGCTGCGCCAGACCGGCCAGGGCCACGTAGGCCGCGGCGGTGCGCAGGTAGGGCAGGAACCAGTCGGCGTAGTTCTTGGCCCAGCCGGCCAGCGTGGGGTCGGCGACGCTGCTGCTGAGCCAGTAGAAGCCGCCCTGCGCGAACAGGTGGCACAGCGCGACGCTGGCGACCAGCGTGCCGGCCGAGGCGGCCAGGAAGGCCGGCATCGGCCAGGCGGCGTAGCGGCGCAGCAGGCTGCCGCCGGCCCACAGCGACAGGTGCGCGGGCAGCAGGAACCAGTAGCCCGGCGAAACGCAGTAGTGGCTCCAGAAATCCAGGCCGGCGGCGCGGATCACCAGGTAATCGCACAGCACCGCCAGCACCATCAGCGCCGGGAAGGCCCAGCGGGTGTCGCGCGCCAGCCAGGCGCCGCCGAGGAAGAAGACGGCCCACGAGGCATCCGGCATCGGCCCGAAGTGGTTCATGCGGGTCGCGGCCATCAGGGCGGCGAGCATCGCGAACAGGGCCAGGCGCGTGCGGAGGGTCGGGGTCATGGTGCGGGTTCCGGAGGACAGGGCGGCATTCTAGCCAATCCCGGTCGGGGGCGGGCGGGGCCGGTGGCGCGGCGCGTATCATGGCGCGCATGCACGGCGGCGACGGCTTCGACCACGACATCCTGATCCTCGGCGGCGGCCTGGTCGGCTCGGCGCTGGCCTGCGCCCTCGACGGCCGCGGCTGGCGCCTGGGCCAGGTGGAGGCCAGCGAACCGGCCGCCGGCGCGCCCGGCTTCGACGAGCGCAAGCTGGCGCTGGCGCGGGCCAGCCTCGATGCGCTGCAGGCCCTGGACGTGCTGCCGCGGCTGGCGACGCCGCCGGCGCCGATCCGCCGCATCCACGTCAGCCGGGCCGGCGATTTCGGCAGCGTGCGGCTCGAGGCCGCCGAGCGCGGCGTGGAGGCGTTCGGCGGCGTGGTGCTGGCGCGTGAGCTGGGCCAGGCGCTGGAAGCCCGCGTCGCGGGCGTGGCCGGGCTGGTGCGGCATCGCCCGGCGCGGGTGCTGGAGGTGCTGCCCGACCCCGCCGGCCCGCGCGTGCGCATCGCGGCGCCGGATGGCGAGCAGGTCCTGCGCTGCCGCCTGCTGGTCGCCGCCGACGGCACCCATTCGCTGGCGCGCCAGGCCCTGGGCATCGGCGTGCGCGAACATGATTACGGGCAGACCCTGGTGGTCTGCAGCCTGGTCGCCGACCGCGCGCCCGACGGCACGGCCTGGGAGCGGTTCACCGACGGGGGGCCGGTGGCCTTGCTGCCGATGCACGGCGGCCACTACGGCGCCATCTGCGGCGTGCCGCGTGCGGACG
Organism: Arenimonas sp.; assembly: GCA_041919875.1. Lineage (GTDB taxonomy): Bacteria > Pseudomonadota > Gammaproteobacteria > Xanthomonadales > Xanthomonadaceae > Arenimonas. Next base: position 278 of record JAYRTA010000027.1, on the reverse strand, counting down.
CCGACGCCGTGCTGGCGCTCGACGACGCCGGCTACGCCGACTACTTCCAGCAGCGTTTCGGCTGGCGCGCCGGGCGCGTGCGCCGGGTCGGCCGGCGCAGCGCACATCCGCTGGTGCTGCGTGTCGCGGACCGGCTGCAGGCGCCGCGCGCGCTGCTGATGGGCAACGCCGCCCAGACCCTGCACCCGATCGGTGCCCAGGGCTTCAACCTCGGCCTGCGTGATGCACTCACGCTGGCGGAACGGTGCACCGGTGGCGATCCCGGCGACGAGGCCCGG
>JAYRTA010000026.1:4834-10771 GCA_041919875.1 Arenimonas sp. | reverse complement strand
GGTGCCCCCCTCCGACAGGCCACTGCGGGCGCGCGGATGGTCGGGGTCGCGTGCGAGCACGGACTGGAAGAGTTCGCGCGCGCCCTGGCCATCGGGCCGGCTCAGCTCGCCCTCGGCCAGGGCCGTCTGCGCGGCCTGGATCAGGCGGTTGGTTTCCGAGGTCGGCACCAGGTGGTCGCCGAGCGATTCGCGCCAGCGCGCCAGGCCCAGCGCGGTGGCGCCGGCGAGCACGGCGATGGCGAGCAGGGCCCAGGGCCAGCGCGGGCGGCGCGGTGCCGGCATGGGCGGGCCGGCCGGCGGCGGCGCGGGGCGACGCGGCTCCAGGTCCAGTTGGTCCAGCGCGCCCAGTCGCGGGGCGGTGGCGGGGTCGTCGCGCCTGTCGGGCATGCCCGGCTCCTGTTTTCGCCGCGAGGATAGCAGCCCGGACTCAGCCCAGCCGGCGCGCTTCCTGCACACCGGGCACGGCGTTCAGGCGCCCGAGCAGGTCGCTGAGCTGGCCGAAATCCGCCACCCGCACCGCGATGCGCAGTTCGGCCAGCCCGGCCGACTCGTCCACCCGCGACTGCACGCCGAGGATGTTGACGCCCTGCTGCGCGATCACGTTGGTGAGGTCCTTGAGCAACCACTTGCGGTCATACGCGCGCAGGGTGAGGTCGACCTCGTAGCTGGCGGCGCCGCCGCGGCCCCAGTCCACGGGCAGCATGCGTTCGGGATGGGCCGCGAGCAGCCGCTCCAGCGCCGGGCAGCCGGCACGGTGGATGCTGACGCCACGCCCGCGCGTCAGGTAGCCAATGATCGGATCGCCCGGCACCGGCTGGCAGCAGCGCGCGATCTGGTTGAGCAGGTTGCCGACGCCCTCGACCGTGAAGGGCGCACCGGCCGCCGGGACGGCGCGGCGCGTCACCGGGCGCGCGGGCTCGGGCGGGGCCTGCAGCTGGGACTGGGCGTGGTCGTGCAGGCAGCGCGTCACCTGGTTCGGGCCCAGGTCGCCCAGGGCGAGGGCCAGGTGCAGGTCGTCGACGGTCTCGAGCCGGAACTTCTGCAGCACCGGCCCCAGGTCGGCCTGCAGCAGCGCCATGCGCCGAAGCTCCTTCTCAAGCAGCTCGCGGCCCTCGGCCAGATTGCGCGCGCGGTCGAGCCGGTGGAACCAGGCGCGCACCTTGTCGCGCGCACGACCCGTGCGCAGGAAGCCATGGGCAGGGACCAGCCAGTCGCGCCGCGGCTCGGACTGCTTGGCGGTGAGGATCTCCACCCGGTCGCCCGTGGCCGGGGCGTGGTCCAGGGGCACGATGCGGCCGTTGACCTTGGCGCCGCGGCAGCGGTGGCCGACTTCGGTATGGACGGCGTAGGCGAAATCGAGCACGGTGCCGCCGCGCGGCAGGTCCACCACTTCGCCGCGCGGGGTCAGCAGGTAGACGCGGTCCTCGACCACTTCGGTCGAGAATCCGTCGAGCAGGGCATCATCGCCGGCCTCGCGCGCCTCCAGCAGCTGGCGCATCCAGGCCACCTTGCGCTCGAAGGCGGCGTCGGCGCCACCGCCTTCCTTGTAGCGCCAGTGCGCGGCCACGCCCAGTTCGGCATGCTCGTGCATCCGGTGCGTGCGGATCTGCACCTCCAGCGTGCGCCCGCCCGGGCCGACCAGGGCCGTGTGCAGGCTGCGGTAGTCGTTGCCCTTGGGATGGGCGATGTAGTCGTCGTACTCGGACGGGATCGAGGGCCAGAGCTGGTGCACCACGCCCAGGGCGGCGTAGCAGGCCGGGATGTCGTCCACCAGCACGCGCACGGCGCGGATGTCGTAGAGCTCGCTGAAGGGCACGCCCTTGCGCTGCATCTTCTTCCAGATGCTGTAGATGTGCTTGGGCCGGCCGGCGACGTCGGCAGGGATGCCGGCCCGGGCCAGGGCTTCGCGGATGCGCGCCTTTGCGTCTTCGATGAAGCGCTCGCGGTCTCCGCGCTTCTCGTCGAGCAGGCGGGCGATGCGCTGGTAGGTGTCCGGCTGCAGCCAGCGGAAGGCCAGGTCCTCGAGTTCCCATTTGAGCTGCCAGATGCCGAGCCGGTTCGCGAGCGGACCGTGGATGTCGGTGGCGAGTTCCGCCAGGGCCCGCCGGTCCTCCGGGGCGAGGAAGGCGGCGGAGCGCAGCCGCACGACCTGCTCGGCCAGGAGCACCAGCACGGCCCGCAGGTCGCGCACCAGCGCCAGCAGCAGTCGCCGCAGGCCCTCGGCATTGCCGCGGCGCTCGCGCTGCCGATGCAGGCGTCGCACCTGGTCCGCGGCCGCCAGGCCTTCCAGCAGCGGCGGCAGGCGCGGATCGCCGGACACCGCGGCGGCCGGCACGCCGGCGCGAAGGGCGGGCCAAAGGTGGAGGGCCGCGGCCGCGATGACGTCGGCGTCGGCGCGCAGCGGCGCGAGCACCTCCAGCACGCGCAGCGCGAAGGCCTCGTCCGGGTCCGCGGGCAGCTGCGCGGCCGCCTGCCGCAGGGGCTGCAGCAGCGGCGAGTCGAAGGCCGGGGCATCGAGCCACGTGGCCAGTCGGCGGGGGGCGTGGGGTCGGGTTTCCAAGTGGCGCCTGCATTCCCGGCAGGGGTAGACTGCCGGGCATCCCCCGCAGTGTAACCAGACCCGGACCCGACCCATGCGCCGACTCCTTCTTCCGCTCGTCCTCGTCGCCTCCTTCGTCGCCGGCGCCGCCCAGGCCCAGGGCTTCTCCTCGCTGGAAGAGCGCATGACCGCGGCGGAGTTCAAGGCTGCCGGCCTGGACAAGCTCAGCCCCGAGGAACGGGCCCAGCTCACCGCGTGGCTCGCGCGGGACGCGTCCCGGCAGGCGCCGGCGGCGGCCGAAGACCGGCGCGGGTTCCCGATGGCCGCGCCGACGGCCGCCGATGCGGTCGTCTCGCGCGTGGACGGCGAGTTCCGCGGGTGGTCGGGCAAGGGCGAACGGATCACGCTGGCCAATGGCCAGGTCTGGGAGATCGTCGACGGATCGCGTTCGCTGCGCATCGTCGCCCAGGACCCGACGATCGTCATCGAGCCCGGCCTGCTCGGCTCCTGGGAACTCCGGGTCGAGGGCTACAACACCCGCGCCAAGGTGCGCCGCATCAAGTAAGCCGCGCCGGCGTCAGGCCCGCAGCTGCTCCAGCTGCCGGGCCAGGCGCTTGGTCGAGACCTGGCGCCGGGTGCCCAGTTCCTGGGCGAACAACGAGACCCGCAACTCTTCCAGGTCCCAGCGCAGGGCCTGCCACTCCGGGCGCGCCGCCCGGCCGTCGGCGCGCGCAGCCGCCAGCGCATCGGCAAAGGTCTTGATCTCGAGCATGCGCGCCTGGTCGCGCCCGGGATCGCGCAGCGCGCGCTCGGCACGCAGCTGCAGGGCGCGCAGGTAGCGCGGGTACTCGGCCAAGGCCGCCGGCGGCGTCTCGCGCAGGAAGCCCGGCGGCACCAGGCCCGCGAGCTGTGCGCGCAGGTCGTCGAGGTTGCCCTGGGCCCAGCCCATCAGCGGTGATTCGAGCTGCGGCTTGATCGCGGCGACCAGCCCCAGGATCTGTTCGGCCAGGGCCAGGCGCTGCATGGCTTCGGGGAACAGGCGCCGGCCCGCCTCGTCCATGCGGCGCGCGAAGGCGCCCGCGTCGCGCAGGTCGGCCAGGCCCTCGGCCAGCAAGGCCGACAGCGCGGCCTGCACCAGGTCTTCGCGCAGGTGCTCATGCGCCGGCGCCTGGCCGGGCTGCTGCGCGAAGCCCTCGATGCTGGCGTACAGCAGGGCGAGCCTGGGCGCCACCGGCAATTGCTTGCGCGCCTGCCGGCGTTTCTCGGCCAGGGCGAGGACGGCAAGGCGATGCACCCCGCGCGCATGTTCCGCGCGCGCCTGCACCGGATCGGCGAAGACGCGCAAGGCGACGGCCTCGCCCTCGTCCACCAGGGCCGGGTAGGCGGGCACGCCGGCGGCGCCCGGCACCTCGACCGGCAGCGGATCGGCCGGAAAGGCCACCAGTCCGACGCGGGCGAGGCGCTCGCCCGCATGCGCCGCGAACGCGCGCTCGGCCTGGTCGCCGAAGCGCGTGCGCAGGGCGTCGAGCTCGCGCGACACCGCCAGCACCTTGCCCTCGCGGTCGGCCAGGCGCAGGTTCATGCGCAGGTGGGGTTCGAGCGGCGCGTCCGCGAAGTCCAGCGCCGCCACCGGGGCACCGGTGGCGCGCGTGAGGAACCGCGCCAGCGTGCCCTCCAGCGCGTCGGCCTCGGGGGCCGGATGCGCCTGCGCGAAGGCGCGGGCGAAGTCGGGGGCCGGCACGCAGTTGCGGCGCAGGGCCTTGGGCAGGCCGCGGATCAGGGCTGTGGCCTTTTCCTCGACCAGGCCGGGCACCAGCCAGCCGAGCCGGGCCGGGTCGAGCGCCTTGAGCAGGTGCAGGGGCACGTCCAGGGTGACGCCGTCCTCCGGATGGCCGGGTTCGAAGCGGTAGTGCAGGGCCAGGCGCGCCTCGCCGAGCGGGAAGAACTTCGGGAATCGGTCGGCCTCGCTGCCTTCGCCGGGCAGCAGGTCGGCCAGGGACCACTCGAGCGATTTCTTCTGCGCCGGCGGCAGCCGCGCATACCAGGCATCGAGCCCGGCCACCGAATTGATCTCCGGCGGCAGGCGGTCGAGGTACCAGCGCGCCATCCAGTCCTCGTCGGCCACCAGGCCGGCGCGGCGCAGCTTGGCCTCCTCTTCGTCGGCGCGGACGCGCATGGCGAGGTTGCGCTTGAAGAAAGGGGCGCGCAGGTCGGCTTCGCCGGGCACGAGGCCCTGGCGCACGAAGATCACGCGCGATTCCTCCGGATACAGGCCGCCGTAGTGCACCGGCTTCTTCGGCGCCAGCACCAGGCCGAACAGCGAGATCTGTTCGCTGCCGAGCACGCGGCCCTGGGCCCGCGACCAGTGCGGGTCGAAGTGCTTGCGCGCGAGCAAGTGCGGCAGCTCGGCGATCACCCAGTCGGGCTCGATCTTCGCCGCCATCAGGCCCCAGACCTTCTGGGTGTCGAGCAGGGTGGCGACCAGTACCCAGGCCGGCGGCGCCTTGGCGAGCGCGCTGCCCGGGAAGAGCTGGAACCGGCGCTGGCGCGGCGCCTCGAACACGCCCTTCTCGGTGCGGTGGCCGACCTGGCTGGGCAAGCCGGCCAGCAGCGCGCGGTGCAGGGCGGTGTTCCAGGCGGTCCAGGCGCGGTCGGCCGCACGCGCCTCCTCGCGCCCGCCCGGCGGCGGGCCGTCGGCGGGATCGATCGGCAGCCGTCCCGATCCCCGCTCCTCCAGGGGCCAGGCGAGCTCCTGGCAGACGAGCAGGAGCTGGCGGTGCAGTTCGCGCCACTCCCGCATGCGCAGGAAGGAGAGGAAGCGCTTGTCGCACCAGTCGCGCAGCTTCGACTGGGTGAGGTCCTCGTGAGCGGCGCGATAGGCCTGCCAGAGCCGCAGGATGCCGACGAATTCCGATTGCGGATCGGCGAACTGGGCGTGGGCGCTGTCGGCCTTCTCGCGCGCGTCGGCCGGGCGTTCGCGCGGGTCCTGGATGCCGAGGAAGGCGGCGATCACCGTCATCTCCGACAGGACGCCGTGCTGACGCGCCGCCACCAGCATGCGTGCCAGCTTCGGGTCCACCGGCAGGCGGGACATTTCCCGGCCGATGGGCGTGAGGCGGCGCTCGCCATCGACGGCGCCGAGCTCGGCCAGGGTCTGCCAGCCGTCCGCGACCGCGCGCGGGTCGGGCGGATCGATGAAGGGAAAATCCTCGACCCGGCCCAGGCCGAGGGTGAGCATGCGCAGGATCACGCCCGCCAGCGAAGCGCGCAGGATCTCCGGGTCGGTGTAGCGCGGGCGCGTGGCGAGGTCGTCCTCGCCGTACAGGCGCCAGCAGACGCCGGCGGCGATGCGCCCGCAGCGGCCCTTGCGCTGGTCGGCGCTGGCCTGGCTGATCGGT
>JAYRTA010000026.1:0-4824 GCA_041919875.1 Arenimonas sp. | reverse complement strand
TTCGATGTGCAGGCGGTCGAGCTTGCCGCGTGGGCTGTAGCGCTTCACGCGCGCCAGGCCGGGGTCGATCACGTGGCGGATGCGCGGCACCGTCAGCGAGGTCTCCGCGACATTGGTGGCCAGCACGATGCGCCGGCCCGGGCCGGGGTTGAATACGCGGTCCTGGTCGCGGGCCGAGAGCCGCGCATACAGCGGGATCACCTCGGTGGCGCGGTACTTGCGGCGGTTGAGCGCGGCATGGGCATCGCGGATCTCGCGCTCGCCCGGCAGGAACACCAGCACGTCGCCCTGCGGGTCGGCGCGGGTGATCTCGTCGGCCGTGGCGGCGATGGCTTCGGCCAGGGGCAGGTCCTGCGCCTCCTCCTGCCCGGCCGGGGCCTGCGGCGGGCGCCAGCGCACCTCCACCGGGAAGCTCCGGCCTTCGACCTGCACCACCGGCGCGCCGTCGAAATGCGCGGCGAAGCGCTCGGTATCGATGGTGGCCGAGGTGATGACGAGCTTCAGGTCCGGCCGCTTGCGCACCAGCTGCTTGAGGTAGCCAAGCAGGAAGTCGATGTTGAGGCTGCGCTCGTGCGCCTCGTCGACGATGATCGTGTCGTACTTCGACAACCAGCGGTCGGACTGGATCTCGGCCAGCAGGATGCCGTCGGTCATGAACTTGACGTAGGTGCCGTCACCGACCTGCTCGGTGAACCGGACCTGGTAGCCGACCGCGCCGCCCAGCGGCACCTTGAGCTCCTCGGCCACGCGCCGGGCGACCGCGCGGGCGGCGATGCGGCGCGGTTGGGTGCAGCCGACCAGGCCGGCGCGGCCGCGTCCGGCGGCCAGGCAGAGTTTGGGCAATTGCGTGGTCTTGCCCGAGCCGGTCTCGCCCGCGACCACCACCACCGGATGGCGCCGGATGAGGTCGATGATGCGCCCGGCCTCGCGCGAAACCGGCAAGGCATCGTCGAGCTCCGGGACCGGGGCGGCGGCATCACGCGCGGCCCAGGCCGCGGTCGCCGTGGCCAGGGCGGCCTGGTAGGCCTCGCGCGCGGCGGCGTCGCCCGGGGCTTTTCTCCAGCGCCCGAGCAGGCCCGCGAGCCGGCCGCGGTCGCGGCTGGGCACGTTCTCGGGCAGGAGCGGGATACGGGGAGGCGCGGCGGGCATGCGTGGCGATTCTACCAACCCGCGCCGGTTCATCCGCCGGCCGCGCCGGTTGGCGTAGCATGCCCGGCAGTCCCCCCGCAGGAGCAGCGCCATGGCAGCGAAGAAGAAGGCCCCGGCCCCGGAGACGGGCGCGCCGCGCATCGACATCGGCATCGGCGAGAAGGACCGGCGCAAGGTCGCCGGCGCCCTGAGCCATTTCCTGGCCGACAGCTACACGCTCTACCTCAAGACGCACAACTTCCACTGGAACGTGACCGGGCCGATGTTCAATTCGCTGCACGCGATGTTCATGGCCCAGTACACCGAGCAGTGGACGGCGCTGGACGAGATCGCCGAGCGCATCCGCGCCCTGGGGCATCCCGCGCCGGGGTCCTACGCGGAATTCGTGAAGCTCTCCTCGATCGCCGAGGAACAGTCGCCGGACAACCTCGACTGGCGGGCGATGGTGCGCCAGCTGGTCGGCGGCAACGAGGCGGTCTGCCGCACCGCGCGCAAGGTGATCAAGGCCGGCGAGGCCGCCGGCGACGACCCGAGCGTGGACCTGGCGACCCAGCGCCTGCAGATCCACGAGAAGTACGCCTGGATGCTGCGCTCGCTGCTGGAGTGAGCGGGCGCTAGTCCGGCAGCCGGTGGTCGAGCACCGGCTGCACCTGCGCGCTGAGCAGCAGGTCGTCCACGGTGATGGCCTCGCGGCCGATGAAGCGCGTGCGCGGGCGGGCGATGTCCTGCCCGGTGGCCGCCAGCACCAGGGCCTGCACCCACTCGGTGCAGTACATGGCGCGACCGGCGTCGTCGAGCCGGAAGTCGGCATCGAAGGGCACCTCGCGCCAGCGCGCGTGGCCGGTGGCGTCGACCACGGCCTGCGCCGACGCCGGCCCCAGGCGGGGACGCACGACGGCGACGCCGCGGGCATCGGCGAGGAAGTCGGCCAGGGCGTCGCTTCGCACGCCGCCGACGCCGGTGCGTTCATCGGCTTCGGTATGCACCACCTGCCAGCCCGCCGGGCCCTGCACGGCGATGCCGACGTGGCTGAAGTAGCCACCATCGCCGGAAATCCCGGCGATGTACCCGCTGAAGCGGCCGTCGCCGCGCCTGAACACCAGGTCGCCCCCGCGCAGGCCGGCCTCGATGCCGGCCAGCGGCACCTGCTCGAGCAGGCCGGGGCCAGTGTGCGGCGCCGGCACCGGCCCGCGCGGCACCGCCGGGCCGGCGCACAGCGCCAGCCCGGCGAGCAGCATCAGGGGCCAGCGGCCGCGCACGGCATCACTTGGCGACGTTGAAGTCCAGCTTCCACTCGCCGTCCTCGAGCACGAGGGTGTCCGTGGACTCCTCGCCTTCCGGATTGCGGTAGCGGACGGTGGCGCGCTCGCCCTCGACCTTGCTTTCCAGGATTTCGATCTTGCCGCCCTTGGCGCAATCTTCCTGGATCTTTTCCTTGATCTGCTTGGCCTTTTCGGGTTCGGCCATCATCGCCGTCACCATGCCCACCGCCGGCTGCGATTTCTTGCTGACGTAGTTCTGCATGATGGTCGGGTCGCCAGTGCGGCACAGCTCGGCATGCATGTTCAGGATGGTGTCCTCGGGCTTCTTGCCGCCGCAGGCGGACAGGGCGAGCACGAGGGCGGCCAGCAGCGGGATACGGATCGTTTTCATGTCGGTCCTTTCAGGGGCGTCCGGTCGGACGCGGGCTTTGCCCGGCGAGTGTACCCGAGAAGGCAGCCGATCCACCGGTAGAATGCCGGCATGTCCGCCATGCCCCACGACGTCCTGCAGCGCGTCTTCGGATTCCCTTCCTTCCGCGGGGAACAGCAGGCCGTGGTCGACCACCTGGTGGCCGGCGGCGACTGCCTGGTGCTGATGCCCACCGGCGCGGGCAAGTCGCTGTGCTTCCAGGTGCCCGCGCTGCTGCGCGAAGGCACGGCGATCGTGGTCTCGCCCCTGATCGCGCTGATGCAGGACCAGGTCGAGGCCCTGGTCCAGCTCGGCGTGCGGGCCGCCTTCCTGAACTCGACGCTCCCGGGCGAAGAGGCCGCCCGGGTCGAGCGGACGCTGCTGGCCGGCGAGCTCGACCTGCTGTACGTCGCGCCCGAGCGCCTGCTCACCGAGCGTTTCCTGTCGCTGCTCGGGCGCAGCAGGATCGCCCTGTTCGCGATCGACGAGGCGCACTGCGTATCGCAATGGGGCCACGACTTCCGGCCCGAGTACCGGGAGCTCAACCTGCTGCACGAGCGCTGGCCGGCGGTGCCGCGCATCGCCCTCACCGCCACGGCCGACCCGCCGACCCGCCGCGAGATCGCCGAACGCCTGGCGCTGGCCGACGCGCCCTGGTTCGTGAGTTCCTTCGACCGGCCGAACATCCGCTACCGGGTGGTGCAGAAGGACAATGCCCGGCGCCAGCTGCTGGATTTCCTGGCCGGGCACCGCGGCGAAGCCGGCATCGTCTACTGCCTGTCGCGGCGCAAGGTGGAAGAGACCGCCGCCCTGCTGCAGGCGCAGGGCATCGAGGCCCTGCCCTACCACGCCGGACTGGACGCGGGCGTGCGCGCGGCGAACCAGCGCCGCTTCCTGCGCGAGGACGGCGTGGTGATGTGCGCCACGATCGCCTTCGGCATGGGCATCGACAAACCGGACGTCCGCTTCGTCGCGCACCTGGACCTGCCCAAGTCGATGGAGGGCTACTACCAGGAAACCGGCCGCGCCGGTCGCGACGGCGAACCGGCCGAGGCCTGGATGTGCTACGGCCTGTCGGACCTGGTGCTGCTGCGCCAGATGATCGAGCAGTCCGAGGCCGGCGAGGAGCGCCGCCGCCTGGAGCACCGCAAGCTCGACCACCTGCTCGGCTACTGCGAATCCACCCGCTGCCGGCGCCAGCTGCTGCTCGGTGGCTTCGGCGAGGACTACCCGCGCGCCTGCGGGAACTGCGACAACTGCCTCGATCCGCCGCGCACGCGCGACGGCACCGTGCTGGCGCAGAAGGCACTGTCCTGCGTGTACCGCACCGGCCAGCGCTTCGGCGCGGCGCACCTGGCCGACGTGCTGCTGGGCCGCGATACCGAGCGCGTTCGGCAGTGGGGGCACCAGCAGCTGAGCACCTTCGGCATCGGCACCGACCTGGACGAGCGCGGCTGGAAGGGCGTGTTCCGCCAACTGGTCGCCCTGGGGCTGCTGGACGTGGACATCGAGGGCCACGGCAGCCTGCGCCTGGCCGAGGCCGCGCGCGCGGTGCTGCGCGGGGAACGCCGCATCGAACTGCGCGAGGAGGCGCCGCGCAGCCGTCGTCGCGGGGCGCGGCCCGATGCCACCGCGCCGGCACCCGCGGCGCTCGCGGCCGGCGACCAGCCCGCCTTCGAGGCGCTGCGGGCGCTCAGGGCGCGCCTGGCCAGGGAGCAATCCGTGCCGGCCTACGTCATCTTCCACGACGCCACCCTGCGGGCGATCGCCGAGCGCCGCCCCGCCAGCCTGGACGAACTGGCGGGGCTGCCGGGCGTCGGAGCCGCCAAGCTCGAGCGCTACGGGGAGCAAGTGCTGGCGGCCCTGGATCCCGCCGGGGGCTGAACGGCGCCGTGGCCGCCCGCTGCCGCGGCCCCCGGCGACCCGGCCATAATTCCGCACCCCGCCCCCTCTGATGCGTGCCCATGTCCCTGCCCGCCCCAATCGGCCCGACGGCCATCGCCC
>JAYRTA010000025.1:5836-10786 GCA_041919875.1 Arenimonas sp. | reverse complement strand
GCCGCCGATGTCGCGCCAGCCGGGCCAGTGCGGATCGCCCGGGGCGATCACCACCATCACCCCGTCCACGTCGTCGTGGTCGAGCACCGCGCGCAGGCTGTGCTCAAGCACCGTGCGCCCGGCCAGCGGCAGGTATTGCTTGGGGATCTCGGCGCCGAAGCGCGCCCCGCGACCGGCGGCCGGAACGACGGCCCAGGTCATTGCGCGGGCCGCTCCGCGTCGGGCGCGGCGGCCGGGGCGGGTTCGACCACGCGATAGAAGGTTTCACCCGGCTTGATCATGCCCAGCTCGCTGCGGGCCCGGTCCTCGATCGCCGCCTCGCCCGACTTGAGGTCCTCGACCTCGGCGGACAGGGCATCGTTGCGGTGCTGCAGGCGGGCATTCTCCTGCCGCTGCGTGCTGACGCGCTGCTCCAGCGCCTCCACTTCGCCCAGGCCACCCTCGCCCCACCAAAGCTTGTACTGCAGGCCCGCCAGGGCCAGCAGCAACACGGCGATGGCCCACCAGCGGCGCAAGCCGGTCTCAGCGCCGCAGACTGACGAAGGCGTCGCGGCCGGCGTAGCGGGCCTTGGCCCCCAGCGCCTCCTCGATGCGCAGCAGCTGGTTGTACTTGGCCACGCGGTCGCTGCGGCAGAGCGAGCCGGTCTTGATCTGGGTCGCCGTGGTGGCCACCGCGATGTCGGCGATGGTGGTGTCCTCGGTCTCGCCGGAACGGTGGGAAACGATGGCCGCGTAGCGATGGGCGTCGGCCATGGCGATCGCTTCGAGCGTTTCGGTCAGGGTGCCGATCTGGTTGACCTTGATCAGGATGGCGTTGGCCACGCCCTGGGCGATGCCCTCGCGGAAGATCTTCGGATTGGTGACGAACAGGTCGTCGCCGACCAGCTGCACCTTGCCCGACAGCCGCTCGGTGAGCAGCTTCCAGCCATCCCAGTCGTGTTCGGCCATGCCGTCCTCGATCGTGATGATCGGGTACTGCGCGCTCCAGCCGGCCAGGAAATCGACGAACTGCTCGGGCGAGAGGCGCTTGCCCTCGCCCACCAGGTTGTACTTGCCGTTGTCGAAGAACTCCGAGCTGGCCACGTCCAGGCCCAGCAGCATGTCCTCGCCGGCGGTGTAGCCGGCCTTGCCGATCGCCTCGAGGATGACCTCGATGGCTTCCTCGTTCGACTTCAGGTCCGGGGCGAAGCCGCCCTCGTCGCCCACCGCCGTGCCGAGGCCTCGGCCCTTGAGCACCGACTTGAGCGCGTGGAACACCTCGGTGCCTGCGCGCAGGGCTTCGGCGAAGCTGGGCATGCCGACCGGCAGCACCATGAATTCCTGCATGTCCACGTTGTTGTCGGCGTGGGCGCCGCCGTTGATGATGTTCATCATCGGCACCGGCAGCACCGCCTCGCGGCCCGCGGCAAGGTGCGCCCACAGCGGCAGGCCCCTCGAGGCGGCGACCGCGTGGGCAGTGGCCATCGACACGCCCAGCAGCGCGTTCGCACCCAGGCGGCCCTTGTTCTCGGTGCCGTCGAGGTTGATGAGCCGGCGGTCCAGGCCCGCCTGGTCGGCGCCGTCGAAGCCCTGGAGCGCCTCCGCGATCGTCGTGTTGACGTTGGCCACGGCCTTGCGCACGCCCTTGCCCAGGTAGCGGCTCTTGTCGCCGTCGCGCAGCTCCACCGCCTCCTTGGTGCCGGTGGACGCGCCCGAGGGCACCATCGCGCGGCCGAAGCTTCCGTCGGCGAGCGTGACCTCGGCTTCGAGGGTCGGATTGCCGCGGGAATCGAGGATCTCGCGGGCGTGCACTTTGCTGATCGTGGTCATGGTCTTGGCTGCTTATTGAAGGGCATTTGTTGCCACGCATTGACGCGGATGAACGCGGATAAGGCAGGAACCATCCAAAAGGGCTTTGCCGACGCCGGGAATCGCCCCAGCGAATGCCCCGTCAATTTGCCTTGTCCGCCCGTATCCGCATCCATCCGCGTCGATCCGTGTCCAAATTCCTTGTTTCGAATCTCAGGGCGATGCTTCCAGGAAGCCATTGCGCTTGGTGACGCGGTCGAGTTCAAGCAGGGTCTCGAGCAGGGCGCGCATCTTCGGCAGCGGCCACGCATTCGGGCCGTCGCTGAGCGCCTTGTCCGGATCCGGGTGGGTTTCCATGAACAGGCCGCTCACGCCCACCGCCACCGCCGCGCGCGCCAGCACCGGCACGAATTCGCGCTGGCCGCCGCTCTTGCCGCCGGCGCCGCCGGGCAGCTGCACGCTGTGGGTGGCGTCGAACACCACCGGGCAGCCGGTGTCGCGCATCACGCTCAGCGAACGCATGTCGGAGACGAGGTTGTTGTAGCCGAAGCTGGCGCCGCGTTCGCAGGCCATGATCTGCATATTGCCCGTGGCGCGCGCCTTGTCGGTGACGTGCTTCATTTCCCAGGGCGACAGGAACTGTCCCTTCTTGATGTTCACCGGCTTGCCGGCCGCCGCCACCTTCTGGATGAAGTCGGTCTGCCGGCACAGGAAGGCCGGGGTCTGCAGCACGTCCACCACCGAGGCCACTTCATCCATCGGCGTGTACTCGTGCACGTCGGTGAGCACCGGCACGCCGAGCTGGCGCTTCACTTCCGCCAACACCTTCAGGCCCGCCTCCATGCCGGGACCGCGGAAGCTGGTGCCCGAGGTGCGGTTGGCCTTGTCGAAGCTGGACTTGAAGATGAAGGGGATGCCCAGCGAGGCGGTGATCTCCTTGAGCTGGCCGGCGACGTCGAGCTGGAGCTGCTCGGACTCGATCACGCAGGGCCCGGCGATCAGGAAGAAGGGCTGGTCGAGGCCGACCTTGAAACCACAGAGGTCCATCAGGCGCTTGCCTCCTTGAGCAGACGGCCGCCGGCCTTGTGTTCGCGGGCGGCGCGGATGAAGCCGATGAACAGCGGGTGGCCGTCGCGCGGCGTGGACAGGAATTCCGGGTGCGCCTGGCAGGCCACGAACCACGGGTGGCCGGGCAGCTCGACCATCTCCACCAGCAGGTCGTCCATGGACTTGGCGCTGATCACCAGCCCGGCGTCCTCGAGCTGGGTGCGGTAGCGGTTGTTGAATTCGTAGCGGTGGCGGTGGCGCTCGCCGACCACGTCCTTGCCGTAGAGCTCGCGCGCCCGGGTGCCGGGCTTGATGCGCTGCTCCTGCAGGCCCAGGCGCATGGTGCCGCCCAGGTCGGAGTTCTCGTCGCGGCGCTCGACCTCGCCGCTGGCGGTGCGCCATTCGGTGATCAGGCCGATCACGGGGTGCGCGCAGTGGCGGTCGTTCTCCGTGCTGTTGGCGCCGGCCAGGCCGGCCACGTGCCGGGCGTAGTCCACCACCGCCGCCTGCATGCCGTAGCAGATGCCGAAGTACGGGATGCCGTTCTCGCGCGCGTGCCGGGCGGTGAGCACCTTGCCCTCGAAGCCGCGGTCGCCGAAGCCGCCGGGCACCAGGATGGCGTCCACGCCGTCCAGCACCCGGACGCCGTCCTTCTCCACCTGCTCGGACTCCAGCCACTTCAGGCGCACCCGGGTGCGCTGGCGCAGGCCGCCGTGCTTGAGCGCCTCGGACAGCGACTTGTAGGCGTCCTGGTGGTCGATGTACTTGCCGACCACGGCCACGGTGACTTCGTCCACCGGGTGCTCGACCGCATCCACCACGGCCTCCCATTCCGACAGGTCGGCCGGCCGCGCCTTGTCTTCCAGGCGCAGGCGCTCGATGGCGATCTCGTCCAGGCGCTGGCTGTGCAGCCACAGCGGCAACTGGTAGATGTTGGCCACGTCCACGCAGCTGATGACGGCCTTCTCCGGCACGTTGGTGAACAGGGCGATCTTGCGGCGCTCGCCGTCCGGCAGCGGTTGCTCGCTGCGGCAGACCAGGATGTCGGGCTGGATGCCGATCGAGCGCAGTTCCTTCACCGAGTGCTGGGTGGGCTTGGTCTTGAGCTCGCCCGCCGCGGCGATCCAGGGCACCAGGGTCAGGTGCATGAAGATGGCCTGGTCGGGGCCCCGCTCGGTGCGGATCTGGCGGATGGCCTCGAGGAAGGGCAGCGATTCGATGTCGCCCACCGTGCCGCCGATCTCGACGATGCCGACGTCGAAGCCGTCGGTGGCCTCGAAGATGCAGCGCTTGATCTCGTCGGTGATGTGCGGGATGACCTGCACGGTGCCGCCCAGGTAATCGCCGCGGCGCTCCTTGCGGATCACGTTCTCGTAGATGCGGCCGGTGGTGACCGAGTTGCGGCGGCTCAGGCGCACGCGCAGGAAGCGCTCGTAGTGGCCCAGGTCGAGGTCGGTCTCGGCGCCGTCGTCGGTGACGTAGACCTCGCCGTGCTGGAACGGGCTCATCGTGCCCGGGTCGACGTTGATGTACGGGTCGAGCTTCATCATGGTCACCCGCAGGCCGCGGGCCTCCAGGATGGCCGCCAGCGAGGCCGCGGCGATGCCCTTGCCAAGCGAGGACACCACGCCACCGGTAACGAAGATCAGACGGGTCATGGGATGAGGGGGGCGCTGGAAAACCGCATTCTACCGGCCAAAGCGCCCGGCGGCGAGTTCCCCCGCGGATTCAGGCACTTGGACCTGCGAACCGGCGCGACCGGCTTGACCGCCCCCGGCCCGGCGCCCATCCTGCGGGGCCCTGCGCGCCCTCCCGGCGCCACGCACCGCCCGCGACCCCACGGATGAACACCCGCTACAACGCCGCCGACATCGAAGTCCTCTCCGGCCTGGACCCGGTCAAGCGCCGGCCCGGCATGTACACCGACACCAGCCGGCCCAACCACCTGGCCCAGGAAGTGATCGACAACGCGGTGGACGAGGCCCTGGCCGGCCACGCGAAGACGGTCGAGGTGGTGCTGTACGCCGACGGCAGCTGCGAGGTCTCCGACGACGGCCGCGGCATGCCGGTGGACATCCACCCGGAGGAGAAGATCCCCGGCGTGGAGCTGATCCT
>JAYRTA010000025.1:0-5826 GCA_041919875.1 Arenimonas sp. | reverse complement strand
CACGCGCCTGCATGCGGGCGGCAAGTTCAGCGGCAAGAACTACACCTTCTCCGGCGGCCTGCACGGCGTGGGCGTGAGCGTGGTCAATGCGCTCTCGAAGAAGGTTGAGGTCTTCATCAAGCGCGAGGGCCAGGAACACCGCATGGAGTTCCGGGACGGCGACCGCAGCTCGGCCCTGGACGTGGTCGGCACGGTGGGCAAGCGCAACACCGGCACGCGCCTGCGTTTCTGGCCCGACGGCAAGTACTTCGACACCCCGAAATTCGCCCCGCGCGCCCTGCGCCACCTGCTGCGGGCCAAGGCCGTGCTTTGCCCCGGCCTGACCGTGCGCCTGCACGACGAGGCCAGCGGCGAGCGCAACGAGTGGTTCTACGAGGACGGCCTGCGCGACTACCTGCGCGGCGAACTGGCCGGCCGCGAACTGCTGCCCGCCGAGCTCTTCGTCGGCCACCTGGCCAAGGACACCGAGGTGGCCGACTGGGCCGTGGCCTGGGTGCCCGAGGGCGAGCTGGTGCAGGAGAGCTACGTCAACCTCATCCCCACCGCCCAGCACGGCACCCACGTCAACGGTTTGCGCACCGGCTTCACCGATGCGCTGCGCGAGTTCTGCGACTTCCGCAACCTGCTGCCGCGCGGCGTGAAGCTGGCGCCCGAGGATGTCTGGGACCGGGTCGGCTTCGTGCTGAGCGTGAAGATGACCGACCCGCAGTTCAGCGGCCAGACCAAGGAGCGCCTGAGCTCGCGCCAGGCCGCGGCCTTCGTCGAGGGCGCGGCGCACGACGCGTTCTCGCTCTGGCTCAACCAGCACGTCGAGGACGGCACCCGCATCGCCCAGCTGGCGATCGAGCGGGCGGCGGCACGCCTGAAGTCCGAGAAGCAGGTGGTCCGCAAGAAGATCACCCAGGGCCCGGCCCTGCCCGGAAAGCTGGCCGACTGCATCAGCCAGGACCTCTCGCGCACGGAACTTTTCCTGGTCGAGGGCGATTCGGCCGGCGGCAGCGCCAGGCAGGCCCGCGACAAGGATTTCCAGGCGATCCTGCCGCTGCGCGGCAAGATCCTCAACACCTGGGAAGTCGACTCGGGCGGCGTGCTGGCCTCGCAGGAAGTGCACGACCTGGCGGTGGCCATCGGCTGCGACCCGGGCGTCGAGGACATCTCGGGCCTGCGCTACGGCAAGGTGGTGATCCTGGCCGACGCCGACAGCGACGGCCTGCATATCGCCACCCTGCTCTCGGCGCTGTTCCTGCGCCATTTCCCGGCCCTGGTGCGCGCCGGGCACATCTTCGTGGCGATGCCGCCGCTGTTCCGCGTGGACGTGGGCAAGCAGGTCTTCTACGCCCTGGACGAGGAGGAAAAGCGCCTGCTCCTGGACCGGATCGAGCGCGAGAAGATCCGCGGCCAGGTCAGCGTGACCCGGTTCAAGGGCCTGGGCGAGATGAACCCGGCCCAGCTGCGCGAGTCCACCATCCACCCCGACACCCGCCGCCTGGTGCAGCTGACGGTGGACGACGCCGACCAGACCCGGTCCCTGATGGACCTGCTGCTGGCCAAGAAGCGCGCCGGCGACCGCAAGGCCTGGCTCGAGGCCAAGGGCGACCTGGCTTCGCTGGACGTGTGACCCTGCCGCAGGGCACGGAAAGCTGACGCGCCGCGTCACCCGGCCCGGGCGGGCCGCCGTCGCCGCGCCGGCGGCGAATTCAGGCGAAATCCACGGCCCGACGGCCGCGGCGGGCCGCTGGCCCGGAATTTGCTTGTGGATTCAGGTCATTCCACCGGACCGCCCCGGGGCCCGACCGCCCCGCCCCCGCCATGCCCTCGCCCGCGCCCTTCCAACGCCGCACCCTGCTGCTCCAGCTGGGTGGCCTGCTGCTGGCCGTGCTGGTGGCGGTCGGCCTGCAGGCGCGCGAGCGCTCGCACGGCCCGCGCGATCTCTACGGCTACAGCGTCTTCGATGGCCCGCAGCCGGGCGCCTGCCGCTTCGACTACATCGACCTGGGCCCGCGCGCCCTGGCGCTGCCCCTGGTGCCGGGCCACCCCAAGGCCGCCGACGACGACACCGCCGCGGTGCTGGAGTTGGCGCGTCCCTTCGAGTTCTACCAGCACGCGCACAAGTCGCTGGTGGTATCCGCCAACGGCTACCTGGCCGCCGCGCGCAGCCTCGCCCAGGACGACGGCAGCGACTACAGCAACCACTGCACCCTGCCCGCCCCGGGCAACAACCCGGCCGCCGCCCCCGACCGCATCTTCGTCTACCACGACGACCTGCGGCCCCGGACCGGCGCCCGCGTCCGCCATGCCTTCTACCCGCAGTGCCCGCGCCCGGGCGAGGTGGGTGCCGACGAGGCCTGCACCGTCATCGAATGGGACGGCTTCGAGCGCAACGCACCCCTGCAGAGCAGCCAGCCGCTGCGCATGCAGGCGGTGCTCTACCACGGCAGCCATTCGATCGTGATGCAGTACGCCTCGGTGGACGACAGCCGCGGGGCCCAGGCCACCATCGGCCTGCAGGGCATGGGCGGCCGCAGCGCGCGCCGGGCCAGCTGCGACGTGCCCGACCGCGTCGGGTCCGGCCAGAGCCTGTGCTTCTTCGACCCGCGCTACCGCCAGGGCACCCTGGCCGCCGGCAGCCGCCTGCCCTGAGCTGCGCCGTCCGGGCCGTCCCGCGGCGCGGTGCTCAGCCCAGGCCGGCGCGCAGCAGCGCCGACAGCAGCGCCTGCAGGCGGCGTGCGCGCCCGGGCGCGTACTCGCGTTCGGCGTCGTCCATGTAGGTCGACTGCGCCAGTTCCAGCTGCACCGCTTCGACGCCGTCCGCCGGCCGGCCGTAGTGGCGCGTGATGTAGCCGCCCTTGAACCGGCCGTTCACCACATGGCTGTAGAGGGACTGGCCGGCCAGGACGGTTTCCAGGCGGGCCTGGGTCGTGGGCGTGCAGCTGGCGCCGGCCGCCGTGCCAAGGTTGAGGTCGGGCAGCCGGCCCTCGAACAGGAAGGGCAGCACGCCGCGGATCGAATGCCCTTCCCACAGCAGCACGCGGCCGTGCCGGGCCCGCAACCGCGCGATCTCCCCGGCCAGGGCCGCGTGGTAGGGCCGCCAGTAGCGCTCCACCCGCGCGGCGACCTCGTCCGGCGTCGGCGCCTGCCCGGGCAGGTACACCGGCTCGCCGTCGAAGCGCACCGCCGGGCACAGGCCGGTGGTGTTCTGGCCGGGATACAAGGACGTGTCGTCCGGCGGCCGGTTGAGGTCGACCACGTAGCGCGAATGCGAAGGCACCAGCACCGACGCGCCCAGGTCCCGGACGAAGTCATAGAGGCGGCTGACGAACCAATCGGTGTCGGGCGCCGCGCGCGCCGCCGGCACCATGCGCACGGCCAGCTCGGCGGGGATGTGGCTGCCGTCGTGCGGCAGGCTGACCAGCAGCGGGACCTGGCCGCGGTGCAGACGCAGGATCTCCATGAAGGCTCCTTCAGGCGGCGAAGCGCGCGGGCGAATACGGCGCCGGATCCACCGCCGGCGTGCGGCCCAGCATCAGGTCGGCCAGCAGCCGGCCGGTGCCGGCGCTCATGCCCATGCCCATCATGCCGTGGCCGGTGGCCAGCCACAGGTTGCTGTGCCCGGGCGCGCGCCCCAGCAGGGGCAGGTCGTCCCAGGTCATCGGCCGCCAACCGCACCAGGGCTGGCGGCGGTCGGCGGCGACCGGCGCCTCGCGCAGGTACTCGGCCGCGCCGCGCTCGAGGGCGGCCAGTCGCACGGGATCGAGCCGGTCGTCGTAGCCGCTGAACTCCATGGTGCTGCCCAGGCGCAGGCCCTCGCCCCAGGCGGTGACGCAGACACTGCGCTCCTTGAGCACCAGCGGACGGCGCGGCGCCTGCAGCGGTCGGTCGTAGGTGATCGAGTACCCCTTGCCGGGCTGCACCGGGATGTTCACCCGCAGCATGTCGCCGAAACCGGTGGACCAGGCGCCCAGGGCCAGCAGCACCTGGCCGCCGCGGCGCTCGCCTTCGCTGGTCTGCACGGCCTCGATGCCGTGCCGCCCGCGCACGATGCCGGTGACACAGACGCCCTCCTCGATCGCCCCGCCGTCCTCGCGCACCAGGCGCGCCAGCTCGGCGGTGTAACGGTCGGGCCGCAGCACGGCATCGCCCGGGAAGAACACGGCACCGGCCAGGCCGGGCCGCAATGCGGGTTCGTCGGCTTCGAGGGCGGCGGCGTCCAGGGTGCGCGCGGCGATGCCCAGCTCTTCCAGCAGCGGCAGTTCGCGGGCGTGCCGGCGCAGCGCGCGCTCGGTGCGGAAGACGTAGTGCAGGCCGCCAGCCTGGAAATCGCAGTCCAGGTCGTGGCCGTAGACCAGGTCCTCCATCAGTGCGCGCGAGTAGCGCAGCAGGGCGCCCTTGGCGCGGCCGCTGGCCAGCACGTCGCGGGCATTGCAGCGGCCGGCGGCCCTGGACAGCCAGCGCCACAGCGCCGGGTCCCAGCGCGGACGGATGTACAGGGGGGCGTCGGCCTTGAGCATCCAGCGGATCGCCTGCCAGGCCATGCCCGGCGCCGCCAGCGGCGCCGCGTGGCTGGGCGTGAGCGTGCCGCAGTTGCCCCACGAGGCGGCGCCGCCGACCCGGCCCTGCTCGAGGATGCGGACGCTGCGGCCCTCGGCCTGCAGGTAGTGCGCGCAGGCGAGGCCGATCACGCCCCCGCCGAGGATCAGGACATCCGCATCTTGGCTCATGCCGCGGATTCTACCGCCCGGGCCGGCCGCGCCGCGGCCTCAGCGCCGCATCGGCGGCCACCGGCCATAGGTCGCCGCACGCCAGAGCCACTCCACCGGGCCCATGCGGAAGGCCGACAGCCAGGCATGGCTCCAGAGCACCTGCACCACGAAGAAGCCGATCACCAGCACCGGCTGCCAGGCCCGCGGCATCTGTTCGAAATAGCCCAGGCCATAGCCGAAGAAGATCGTGGTCATCACCAGGGACTGGGCGAGGTAGTTGCTCAGCGCCATGCGGCCGGCCGGCGCCAGCCAAGCCAGCAGGCCGGCGAACGGCCCGCCTTCCAGCCCGCGCAGCACCCAGGCGAGATAGCCCAGGGCCATCACGGCGCCGCCCAGCATCTGCAGCACCTGCGCCACGGCCTGCGTGAGGTCCAGGCGGGCGAAGTCCATGGTCGGCACCATCCACCACGACAGCAGCACCATCGCCAGCCCCGCCGGCGTCGCGATCCAGCGCAGGCGCGCGTACAGGCGCGGATGGTCGGCGGGCCGGGCGATCGCGCCGCTGCGCACGAACCAGGCGCCCACCAGGAACAGGCCCAGGACGAAGCTGCCGTAGATGAGGACGAAGCCCAGCATGCTGCCGACGTCGGCGGCGCGCTGGGCGGTGGCGTCCGCGAAGCTTCCGGCCGAATAGGCCTGGCGTTGCGCGTCGATCTGCGCCGTCATCGCCGCCGCCTGCTGCGACATGGCCTGGTCGTAGGACGCGCGCGCCTCCGGCGGCACGCCCTGCATGGCCGTGCCCATCAGCCCCAGCAGCAGGCTCAGGCCCACCGGCAGCAGCATCAGGGCGATGCCCCACTTGGGCAGGCGCGAGGTCGGCGTGCGCCGGAAGAACAGCAGCAGCAGGAAGCCCATCAGCGCATAGGTGAGCAGGATGTCGCCCGACCAGATCAGGATCCCGTGCACCAGGCCCAGGCCCAGCAGGGCCAGGATGCGCCGCAGGTAGACCCCGAAGAAGGGCCGCGCCGCCGCCTCGGCCCGCTGCAGCATCACGGCGAAGCCCATGCCGAACAGCAGCGAGAACAGCGGATAGAACTTGCCCTGCACCAGCAGGTAGATGGCCGTG
>JAYRTA010000024.1:0-11174 GCA_041919875.1 Arenimonas sp. | reverse complement strand
GGATTGGACCGGCGTCGCGCCCGGCGGCGAAGTCCCGGACCCGTACTACGGCGACATCCGCGATTTCGAGACGGTCAACGACCTGGCCCGGGCCGCGGCGCAGGGCCTGCTGCGGCGCCTGTCGACGCAGGCATAATCCGGGCATCCCCCCGGAGCCTGGCATGACATCCCCCAACGTCGCCGCCCCCGAGTTCCCGCCTTCGCTGCACTGGCTCAACGCCGATCCCCAGACCGTGGCCCGCCACCAGGGCCAGGTACTGGCGCTGGTGTTCTGGAATGCCTCGTCCGCGTATTGCCACACCCTGATCGACGAACTCGCACGCCTGCGGGCCCGGTTTCCGGTCGGGCTCGCCCTGGTCGGCATCCACCTGCCCAAGTTCGACGCCGAACTCGATGGCCGCGTGGTGCTCAAGGCCGCCAATCGCCTGGGCATCGCTTTCCCGGTCGCCAACGACGCCCGCTGGACCACCTGGCAGCACTACGGCATCCAGGCCTGGCCCTCGGTGGCCCTGATTGATGCCCGCGGCCGCCTTCGCCAGGTCCTGGCCGGCGACGACCAGGGGCCGGCCCTGGCCAGCGCGATCACCGAGCTGCTGGAGGAGGCCGGCGCGCCGGACGCGCCTGCGTCCCGGCGCCTGGGCGCGGAGCCGCGCCTGCCGCTGGCCTTTCCTTCCGGCCTGGCCGCCAGCGAGAGCCATCTCTACGTGGCCGATACCGGGCACCATCGCGTGCTCGAATGCACCCACGCCGGCCGCGTGCTGCGCGAGTTCGGCACCGGCCACGGCGACTACGTCGACGGCCGGCCGGAAGAGGCCGCGTTCCGCTTTCCGCGCGGGCTGTGCGTGGTGCGTGAATCGCTGTACGTGGCCGACACCGGCAACCATTGCATCCGGCGCATCCGCCTGCTCGACGGCGCCGTGGACACGGTCGTGGGCAATGGCCGCGCCGGTACCCCGCGCGAGGGCTCGGGCAAGGGCGCGGAGCTGGCCCTGAACCAGCCCTGGGCGGTTACCGGCACGCTCGAGCGCCTGGCCATCGCCATGGCCGGCACCAACCAGGTCTGGGAATACGACCTGGGCCAGTCGACCCTGCGCTGCATCGCCGGTTCCGGCGACCTGGGCATCGCCGACGGCCCGGCCCGCAGCGCGATGTTCGCCCACCCCGCGGCCCTGGTGCAGGTGCAGCAGATGCTTTACGTCGCCGATGCCGCCACCTCGTCGGTGCGCGCCGTGCAGGCGGCCAAGGGCGAGGTGCAAACGCTGGTGGGGCAGGGGCTTTACGAGTTCGGTGAACAGGATGGCGCCCGGCGCGAGGCTCGCCTGCAGCTGCCGCTGGGCCTGGCCCTGGATCCGTCCTCGCCGGTGCTGTGGGTCGCCGATGCCTACAACGGCAAGCTGCGCCGCCTGCGCCTGGGCGGCGGCGAGATGGCCACCCACGAGTTGCCGCAATCCCTGGAGCAGCCGGCGGCGCTGGCGGCGGTGGCCGGCTCGCTGTGGATCGCCAACACGGGCGCGCACGAGGTGCTGCGGCTCGACCTGGGCTCGGGCAAGCTCACCCGGTTGCCGATCGGCGAATGACTGGCGCCGAGCCGGACCGCCCGCCCTTCGACGGCAAGGCCTTCGTCCGCGACCTGACCCTCGCGCCGGGCGTGTACCGCATGCTGGCCGCCGACGGGGCCGTGCTCTACGTCGGCAAGGCCGCCTCGCTGCGCAAGCGCGTCGCCAGCTACTTCCTCAAGGACCAGCCCTCGCGCCGGATCGCGCTGATGGTGGCGCAGATCGCCGGCATCGAGGTGACGGTGACGCGCACCGAGAGCGAGGCCCTGATCCTCGAGAACCAGCTGATCAAATCGCTGCGGCCGCGCTACAACGTGCTGCTACGCGACGACAAGAGCTACCCGCAGATCCTGCTGACCGAAGAGACCTGGCCGCGCCTGGGCTTCCATCGCGGCCCGCGCTCGGTGCCCGGGCGCTATTTCGGGCCGTACCCGAGCTCGGGCGCGGTGCGCGAGACCCTGGACCTGATGGCCAAGATCTTCCGGCTGCGCAGCTGCGAGGACAGCGTGTTCCGCAACCGCAGCCGGCCCTGCCTGCAGCACCAGATCGGCCGCTGCAGCGCACCCTGCGTCGGCCTGGTGGCCACCCGCGACTACGACGCCACCGTGCGGCGCGCGGCCATGTTCCTCGACGGCCGCAGCAACGAGCTGGTGGACGAGCTGACCCGTTCGATGGAACAGGCCAGCCACCGGCTGGAGTTCGAGCAGGCGGCCCAGCTTCGCGACCAGGTCGCGGCGATCCGGCGGGTGCAGGCCCGGCAGTACGTCGAGGGCGAGCAGGTCGAGATGGACGTGCTGGCCTGCGTCATGGCCCAGGGCAGCGCCTGCGTGCTGCTGATGGCCTTCCGGAACGGCTTGAACCAGGGCACGCGCAGCTTCTTCCCCAGGACCAATGGCGCCGAGTCGGCCGACGAGGTGCTGGGCGCCTTCGTGGCCCAGCACTATCTCGAGCACAAGCCGCCGCGCGAGATCGTCCTGGGCCAGGACATCCCCGACCGCGACCTGCTGCAGGAGGTGCTGTCGCAGCAGGCCGGCCGCAAGGTCGAGATCAAGCCTTCGGTGCGCGGCGAGCGCGCCCGCTACCTGGCCCTGGCGCGCCAGAACGCCGAGCTGGCCCTGGCCACCGAACTGGGCTCGAGCGCCAGCCAGAAAGCCCGCCTGGCCTCGCTCCAGGCGCTGCTCGAGCTGCCCGAGCCGCCGACGCGGATCGAGTGCTTCGACATCAGCCACACGATGGGCGAGGCGACGGTGGCCTCCTGCGTGGTGTTCGACGCCGAGGGGCCCGTGCGCGGGCAGTACCGGCGCTACAACATCACCGGCATCACGCCCGGGGACGATTACGCGGCGATGCACCAGGCGCTGTCGCGCCGGTTCCGGCGCGGCATGGAGGAGGGCGTATTGCCGGACCTGCTGCTGATCGACGGCGGCGCCGGCCAGCTCGCCCAGGCCCGCGCGGTGCTCGACGAGCTCGGCGTCCCGGGCCTGGCCATGGTCGGCGTGGCCAAGGGCGAGGCCCGGCGCGCCGGCCACGAGGCGCTGGTGCTGCCCGATGGCCGGGAACTGCGGCCGGGCGCCGGCTCGCCCGGGCTGCAGCTGGTGCAGCAGGTGCGCGACGAGGCCCACCGGTTCGCCATCACCGGCCACCGCGGCAAGCGCCAGAAGGCGCGCGAGACCAGCCGGCTCGAAGACATCCCCGGCATCGGGCCGCGCCGGCGCGCGGCCCTGCTCAGGCATTTCGGCGGCCTGGCCGGCCTGCGCGACGCCGGCGTCGAGGAGATCGCCCGCGTCGAGGGCGTGAACCAGGCCCTGGCCCAGCGCATCTACGACGCCCTGCACGGACTTGGGCCACAATCCCCCCCGAGCGAAACCCCGGCAGGACGCCCGTGACCCTGACCATCCCGACCATGCTGACCCTGTTCCGGATCCTGCTGATCCCGGTCATGGTCGGCCTGTTCTACCTGCCGCACCCGTGGACGAACATCTTCGTGTCGGCGGTGTTCATCCTGGGCGCGATCACGGACTGGCTCGATGGCTGGATCGCGCGCCGCTACGGCATGTACTCGGCCTTCGGCGCCTTCCTCGACCCGGTCGCCGACAAGCTCACGGTCGCCTTCGCCCTGATCCTGGTGGTGGAACGGCACGACACCGCCTGGATGGCCCTGCTCAGTGCCGTGATCATCGGCCGGGAAATCACCATCTCGGCCCTGCGCGAGTGGATGGCCCAGGTCGGCGCCCATGGCCTGGTGAAAGTGGCGGGACTGGGCAAGCTCAAGACCATCGTGCAGATGGTCGCGATCAGTTGCCTGCTGTTCGAACGCGACCTGCTGGGCCTGCCCGTCTTCCGCATCGGCGAATGGCTGCTGGCCATCGCCGCGGCCCTGACCCTGTGGTCGGGCTGGGACTACCTGCGCGCCGCCTGGCCGACGATGCGCAGGAAGGGCTGATTCGACGCGGGGTGTTGACAGGCGCCGGGCCGATGGCCAAAATGCGCGTCTCTTGCGGGAATAGCTCAGTTGGTAGAGCACGACCTTGCCAAGGTCGGGGTCGCGAGTTCGAGTCTCGTTTCCCGCTCCAGTTTTCGACAAAACCCCGTGCGCGGGGTTTTGTTTTTTCCGCGGCCCACGCGCTAAGCTTGGTCCGCGCGAACGCCTCCCGGCCGGGTGGCAGAGTGGTTATGCAGCGGACTGCAAATCCGCGTACGCCGGTTCAATTCCGACCTCGGCCTCCATCCCCGAAGCCCCGCCCACCGGCGGGGCTTCGTCTTTTCCGGCAACTGCGGCACCATGCCGGCAGGCCCGGGTGGCGAAACCGGTATACGCAGGGGACTTAAAATCCCCCGGCCGCAAGGCCATGTGGGTTCGACCCCCACCCCGGGCACCAGCGAGGAGAAGGGGATGCTGCCGTCGCGTTACTGGGCCTTCGCGGCCTGCGTCTTGCTGGCCCTGGCCTTCGGCCTGGCCAGCCTCCGCCACCCGGCCGCGGCCTGGGGCCTGGCGGTTTTCGGGGCCCTGGTGCTGCTGGGCGTCGCCGACCTGCTGCAGAAGCGGCAGGCATTGCGGCGCAACTTCCCGGTGCTGGCGCACTTCCGCTACGGGCTCGAGTCGATCGGCCCGGAAATCCGCCAGTACTTCATCGAATCGGACAACGACGAGCGGCCGTTCTCGCGCGCCCAGCGCGCCATCGTCTACCAGCGCGCCAAGGACGTGCTCGACAAGCGTCCCTTCGGCACCCTGCGCGACGTCTACGGCGACGACTACGAATGGATCAACCATTCCATGCGGCCGGCCCGGATCGATTCGCACGATTTCCGGCTGCGCGTGGGCCAGGACCGGGCCCGCCCCTACGATGCCAGCGTGTTCAACATCTCGGCGATGAGCTTCGGCTCGCTGTCGGCCAATGCCATCCGGGCGCTCAACGAGGGCGCGCGCCGCGGCGGCTTCTACCACGACACCGGCGAGGGTTCGATCTCGCGCTACCACCGCGAGAACGGCGGCGACCTGGTCTGGGAGATCGGCTCGGGCTATTTCGGCTGCCGCGACGCCGACGGTCGCTTCGACGAGGAGCGCTTCCGCGCCAACGCCGCGCTGCCGCAGGTGAAGATGATCGAGCTCAAGCTCAGCCAGGGCGCCAAGCCGGGGCAGGGCGGCATCCTGCCCGGCGCCAAGGTCAGCGCCGAGATCGCCGAGGCGCGGGGCGTGCCGCAGGGCGTGGACTGCCATTCGCCGGCCGCGCACAGCGCCTTCGATACGCCGATCGGCCTGCTGGAATTCATCGACCGGCTGCGCACCCTGTCGGACGGCAAGCCCACCGGCTTCAAGCTGGCCGTCGGCCATCCCTGGGAGTGGTTCTCGATCGCCAAGGCGATGCTCGAGACCGGCATCACGCCGGACTTCATCGTGGTCGACGGCGGCGAAGGCGGCACCGGCGCGGCGCCGGTGGAGTTCACCGACCACGTGGGCGCGCCGATGCGCGAAGCCCTGATGCTGGTGCACAACACCCTGGTCGGCCTGGACCTGCGCAGCCGGGTCCGGATCGCCGCCGCCGGCAAGATCGTCACCGCCTTCGACATCGCCCGCGCCCTGGCCCTGGGCGCCGACTGGTGCAATGCCGCGCGCGGCTACATGTTCGCGCTCGGCTGCATCCAGTCGCAGAGTTGCCACACCGACCGCTGCCCGACCGGCATCGCGACCCAGGACGCGCGCCGGCAGGCGGCGCTGGACCCGGGCGACAAGGCGGCGCGCGTGCACAACTTCCACCGGAACACGGTGGTGGCGCTGAAGGAACTGCTGGCCGCGGCGGGGCTGGAGCACCCCTCGCAGCTGGGGCCCGAGCACATCATCCGGCGGGTCTCGTCCACCGAGGTGCGCTCGCTGGCGGCCCTGCACAAGTTCGTGCCGCAGGGGCGCCTGCTCGAGGGCGTGCCCGAGCACCCGGTGTTCCAGGTGTTCTGGGACCAGGCGCGCCCGGACCGCTTCGCCCCGCCGCCGGAAGCGGCGGCGATGCTGGCCAGCAAGCTGCGCTGAGGCCGCCTTGACCGGTTTGGGGCCGGTGCGTAAGATGCGCGGCTCGTTCGGGCGGTTAGCTCAGCGGTAGAGCACTGCTTTCACACGGCAGGGGTCACAGGTTCAAATCCTGTACCGCCCACCAGGACGCGAAAGGCCCGCTTCGGCGGGCCTTTTCTTTTGCCGGCGGATGCAGGCCCGGCTATTCGATCTGGGCGCGCGCGTGGGCCGCGTCCAGGGCTTCCATGGCATCGCGCGGCTTGAGCTTGCCGGCCTTCTCGAAGGCGGCGGCCGCGTCGTCCTCGCGCTTGTCGCCATGCAGCAGCATCAGCATGGCGGCGTACTCGGCGTGCGCGATCGGCGAGTCGGGCGTGAGCTTGAGGGCCGTGGCCAGGTGCTTCTCGGCCTCGGCGGCCTTGGCGCCGTAGGTCAGGCCGCCGACCAGGGCACCCACCTTGTCGATGATCTCCGCGTGGTACAGGCCCAGGGCCAGGTGCGCCTCGGCGTGCTTGGGCGACAGCGACAGGGCTTGGTCGAGGGCCTTGCGGACCCTGGTGGCCAGGCCGAGCTTGATCGCCTTGGCGATGCTGATGCCCTGGCTGTAGCGGCCCATGCCGAAGGCATAGCGGTAGTGGCTGTTGGCCTCGCCGGGCAGGGCGGCGATGGCCGCTTCGGCCAGCTGGCCCACCTGTTCGTAGCGGCGCAGCTGCTCGGCCTCATCGTCCACCAGGTGGGTGGCGTGGATGCCCAGTGCCTTGCAGGCCACGGATGCACCGACCGGCCCGAGTGCGACGCCGGCCTCGTAGGCCTTCTGGAACTCGCCCCGATGGAAATCACGCCAGGCCTCCTGCAGCGCCTCGGCCAGGGCGGCCGCATCCAGGCCTTTGGGGGCGGCCTTGCCGGCGGCCTTGATCAAGGCGGCGGCGCGCTTGTCGTCCGGGAACGGCTCGGCGTCGCCGCCGTGCAGGGCCGGCCAGGCCTTCTTCAGTTTGTCGCCGGCGTAGTCGAAGGCCTTGGCCTCGTGCGGGAAGCGGGCCCACTGGCCCTTCTTGGTCGCCATGTCGATCTCCTCGGGCAAGGCCGCCAGCTTGTCGCGGCCGCCGCGGCGCCGCAAGCGGCGCGGCTAGTGTGAAAACTCGGTGGCGCGGGAGAAGACTCGGGCCACTCCGGCCTTCCGGCCGACACGATGAGGTGGACCATGACCCGTACGACCCGACGTCCGACCCGCGCGCGCCGACCGGCCCGCACCACGTCCCGGCCCCTGTCGATCACGCCGCGCGCCGTCCTGCTCGCCGGCGTCGGCGCGGTGTCCCTGGGCCGCAAGCAGGTCGTGGCCGCGGCCGAGACCCTGGCCGCCCTGCCGGCCACGCTGGGCGCCCGGGCCTGCGCCCTGGCCGACGATGCCCGCGAGCGCGCCTTCCAGGCCCGGCAGCGGGCCAGGGCACGGCTGGCGCCGGTGCGCAAACAGGTGGAAAAGGTGGCGGCGAAGGCAGAAGCCGAATTCGAGGCGCGCTTTGGTCCGCTGCTGGCCCACGCCAGCGGCCGTCCGGCACGCAAGGCCATGCGCAAGCCGGCGCCGCGCCGGGCCAGCGCCCGCACCGGCCCGGCGACCCGCCGCCGCGCCTGAGGCCGGTTCCCTTCGATGCATTGCACCGACGCCCCGGCTTGCCGGGGCGTCGGCGTGCTGGCGGCTCAGTCGTGGCCGCGGCGCCGGCTGGCTTCGAACGCGGCCAGCGGTTCGGGCGTGGCGTCGCGCTGGTGCAGGCGCTTCCAGTCGTCGAAGGGCATGCCGTAGACGAATTCGCGGGCGGCGGCCTTGTCCATCGGCCGGCCGGCGGCCCGGGCGGCGTCCTGCAGCCAGTCGGCCAGGCAATTGCGGCAGAAGCCGCCGGTGATCATCAGGTCGATGTTCTGCACGTCGCTGCGCTGGCGCAGATGGGCGAGCAGGCGGCGGAAAGCGGCGGCCTCGAGGGCGGTGGTGTCGGTCATGTGGCGGTCGGGGCAGGGCATCGGGGATAATCGCCGCGCATTCTGCGCCGTTTCGCGCCCCGAATCCCGGAGCCCCATGTCCGCCCGCATCCTCGATGGCAAAGGCATCGCCGACGCCCTGCTCGACGACCTCGCGGCCCGCGTGCAGGCCCGGCTGGCCGCCGGCAAGCCCGCACCCGGCCTGGCGGTGGTGCTGGTGGGCGAGGACCCGGCCTCCGCCGTGTACGTGCGCAACAAGCGCCGCGCCGCCACCAAGGTCGGCATCCGCGCCGTGGACTACGACCTGCCGGCGCACACCTCCGACGCCGAACTGGCGGCCCTGATCGACCGCCTCAACGCCGACCCGGCCATCCACGGCATCCTGGTGCAGCTGCCGCTGCCCGGCGGCCGCGATGGCCGCGACCTGATCCACCGCATCGACCCGCGCAAGGACGTCGACGGCTTCCATCCGGAGAACGTCGGCCACCTGGCCCTGCGCCAGTTCGGCCTGCGGCCCTGCACGCCGCGCGGCATCACCACCCTGCTGGCCTACACCGACCGTCCGGTCCGCGGACAGAGCGCCACCGTGGTCGGCGTCAGCAACCACGTGGGCCGCCCGATGGCGCTCGAGCTGTTGATCGCCGGCTGCACGACCACCTGCTGCCACAAGTTCACGCCCCGGGACGTGCTCGAGCGCCACGTGCGCGAGGCCGACATCCTGGTGGTCGCCGTGGGCCGGCCGGACCTCGTGCCGGGCGAGTGGGTCAAGCCGGGCGCCGTGGTGATCGACGTGGGCATCAACCGGCTGGGCGATGGCCGGCTGGTGGGCGACGTGGGCTTCGAGGCCGCGGCGCAGCGCGCGTCCTGGATCACGCCGGTGCCGGGCGGGGTCGGCCCGATGACCGTCGCCACGCTGATGCAGAACACCCTCGAGGCCGCCGAGGCCTTCGACACGGCCCCGTCATCCTGACCAGGCCATCCTGGGAGCCGGCCATGCCGCACATCCTTCGTTCCGCCACCCGAATCGCCCTCGCGCTCGCCGCCCTGGCCCTGGCCGGCTGCGCCGCGGTCGCCAGCCGCGCCGGCGATCGCCTGGCCGCCCAACTCGGCCAGGCCGTCACCGACAGCGACGACCCGGCGACGGTGCGCGATGGCCTGCCGGCCTACCTGCTGCTGATCGACGGCCTGATCAACGATGGCCAGCCCGACGGCCCCGGCAAGGCCGGCCTGCTGTTCGCGGGCGCCGAACTGCATGGCGCCTACGCGGGCAATTTCACCGACGGCGATGCCGAACGCGCGCGCCGGCTGTCGGCCAAGGCCTTCGCCTATGCCCGGCGCGGCACCTGCGCCAGCGACGCCCGCCTGTGCGCGGCCCTGGATGGCGACATCGAGGCCTTCGAGGCGACGGTGGCGGCCGCGCCCGAGCGGCAGCTGCCGGTGATGTACGCGCTCGCGGCGGCCTGGGCCGGCCAGCTGCAGGCCAACAGCGAAGACTGGGCCGCCATTGCCGACCTGCCCAAGGTGCAGGCCCTGCTCGACCGCGTGGTCGCGATCGACCCGGGCCACGAGCAGGGCATGGCCCAGCTCTACCTGGGCGTGCTGCACTCGCTGCGGCCCGAAGCCATCGGCGGCCAGCCCGAGCGCGGCCGCCGGCACTTCGAAGCCGCCATCGAATTCAGCGGCGGCCGCAACCTGTACGCCAAGACGTTGATGGCCGAGTATTACGCCCGCCTGGTGTTCGACCAGGCCCTGCACGACCGGCTGCTGGCCGAGGTGCTGGCCGCCGATCCGGCGCAGGCGGGTTTCACCCTGGTGAACGTCCTGGCCCAGTCGCGTGCCCGCGCGCTGCAGGCCAGCGGCAAGGACTACTTCTGAGGCGAACCGTGGACCGACTGATGCCCCGGCTGACCGTGTTGCTCCTGCTGGCCCTGCTGCCGATCACGGCCGCGGCGCAGCAGGTGATCAAGATCGCCACCCTCGCGCCCGAGGGCTCCTCGTGGATGCGCGAACTGCGCGCCGCCGCCGCCGAGGTCAAGGCCGGCACCGACGGCCGGGTGGAGGTGAAGTTCTATCCGGGCGGGGTGATGGGCAACGATGCGGTGGTGCTGCGCAAGATGCGCCTGGGCCAGCTGCAGGGCGGCGTGCTGACCGGCAGCGAGTTGTCGATCCTGTATCCGGATGCCCAGCTCTACAGCCTGCCGTTCCTGTTCACCGGCTGGGACCAGGCGGCGGCGGTGCGGGCCCAGGTGGATCCGCTGCTGGCGGCCGGCTTCCAGAAGCAGGGCTTGCAGATGCTCGGCGCCAGCGGCGTCGGCTTCGCCTACCTGATGGGCAACAAGCCCATGCGGACCCAGGCCGACATGGGCGGCATCAAGCTGTGGGTGCCGCAGAACGACACGATCGCCATCCGCACCTTCAAGGCCGGCGGCGTCAGCCCCATCCCGCTGCCGATCGGCGACGTCTTCACCAGCCTGCAGACCGGCATGGTCGACACCGTGGCCAACACCCCCAGCGGCGCCATCGCCCTGCAGTGGCACGGCAAGCTCAAGCACCTGGTGGACCTGCCGCTGAGCTACGTCATGGGCTACCTGGTGCTGGACCAGAAAGCCTGGAACAGGATCCCGGCCGCGGACCAGGCGGTGCTGTCGCGCGCGTTCGCCGCCGGCGCCGCGCGCATGGATGCCAATGCCCGGCGCGATGACGAATCGGCGCTGGAGGCGCTGAAGAAGCAGGGCCTGGTGGTGGCGCCGCTGTCGTCCGAGGAGGCGGCGCGCTGGCGGGCCCTCGGCGCCCAGGTGCAGGGCGAACTGGAAGCGGAGCGGGCGATTTCCCCCGACATGCTCGCGGCCGTGCGCCGCGCCCTGGCCGGCGCGCGCTGAATGACGGCGCCGGCCGCCCGCCGCTGGCTGGCGCGCCTGCACCGCGCCGAGGACCTGCTGCTGGCGCTCCTGGTGCTGGCCCTGTTGGGCGTGGCGGTGGCGCAGATCGGCCTGCGGCTGGTGGCCGACGCCGGCCTGGACTGGGCCGAGGCCGGCAGCCGCGCCGGCGTGTTCTGGCTGGCCCTGCTGGGCGCCCTGGGTGCCACCCGGGATCGCCGGCACATCGCCATCGACGCCTTGCCGCGCCTGCTGCCGCGCGCCGCGCGCCGC
>JAYRTA010000023.1:0-11596 GCA_041919875.1 Arenimonas sp. | reverse complement strand
CGTTCTCGCGGCGCAGGGCGTTCTCGACGTCGTTCACGGTCAGGCCGCGCGCGGCCAAGGCCTCGCGGTCGAGCCAGACGCGCATCGAATAGCGCTGCTGGCCGCCGACGCGCACCTGGGCGACGCCGTCGATGCTCGAGAGGCGATCGACCACGTAGCGCTCGGCGTAGTCGCTCAGCTCCAGCGTATCCATGCGCTCGGAGTTCATGTTCAGCCAGAGGATGACCTCGGCGTCGGCCTCGACCTTCTCGATCTCCGGCGGATCGGCTTCCTCCGGCATGCGATCGCCGACACGGCTGACCGCGTCGCGCACGTCGTTGGCGGCGGCCTCGATGTCGCGCGCCAGCGAGAATTCGATGGTGACGCTGGATTCGCCGTTGCGGCTGCGCGATTCGACCGTCTCGATGCCCTCGATGCCGGCCACGGCGTCTTCGAGCACCTGGGTGATGCGGGTTTCGACCACGCCGGCCGAGGCGCCCGGATAGGCCACCGAGACCGAGACGATCGGCGGGTCGATGTTGGGCAACTCGCGCAGGGTCAGTCGGGTGAAGGCGATCAGGCCCAGCACCACCAGCAGCAGGCTCATGACGGTCGCGAAGACCGGTCGCTTGATCGAGAGGTCGGACAGCAGCATGGCGGCGGCTCCTCAGGGCTTGCCGGTGTCCGCCGCCGGCGCCGGCGCGGCTTCGGTGACGCGGGCGCCGGTGCGCAGCTTCATGGTGCCGTCCACCACGACCCGGTCACCGGCGGCCAGGCCCTCGAGCACCTCCACTTCACCCGGGCGGCGCGCGCCCAGCGTCACGTCCACCTGTTCCACCGTGCCGTCGTCCCTGAGCCGGAATACGTGCGACTGGCGCGCCACCTGCACCACCGAGATCTCGGGCACCACCAGCGTCTGCCGCTCGGGCTGGAACACGCTCAGGGACAGCAGCATGCCCGGGCGCAGGGCGCCGTCGGGGTTGGGGATCTCGGCGCGCACGGTGATCGCGCGCGTCACCGGATCCACGCGCGAATCCACCGTGGCCACCTTGCCGGTGAACTCGCGGCCGGGCCAGGCGGCGCTGCGCGCCTGCACGTCCTGGCCGGGCTGCAGGGTGGACAGGAAGGCCTCGGGCACGGCGAAGTCGAGCTTGATCACCGAGATGTCGTCGAGGCTGGCGATGGTGGTGCCCGGCGTCACCAGGGTGCCGGGGCTGACCTGGCGAAAGCCGAGCACGCCGGCGAAGGGCGCCGTGATGACGCGGTCGGACAGGCGCGCGCGGGTGGCGTCCAGGCGGGCGCGGGCGGCATCGCGCACGGCGCGCTGCGCATCGAGCTGGCCGGCGGGGATGAGCTTCTGGTCGGCCAGCTGCTTCTGGCGATCGTACTGGCGGCTGGCCTCGCGGAAGGCGGCGGTGGCTTCCTCCAGGCCGGCCAGTTCGGCCCGGCCCGACAGGTCCACCAGCACCTGGCCGGCCTCGGCCAGGTCGCCGTCCTGGAAGTTCACGCGTACGACGGTCTCGGTCACCTTGGCCGTCACCAGCACCGATTCATTGGCCCGGGCCGTGCCCAGGGCCTCGATGGCATCGCGCCAGGGCGCCGAGGCCACGGTGGCGGTGGTGACGGTCGCCGCGGGCGGCGGGCCGCCGGCCGCGGGGTCCTTGCCGCAGGCGGCGAGCAGGAGCACGAGGCAAAACAGCGGCAGGGAGCGGGTCAAGGTCATTCGGGATCGTCCTGGTCGGGGTCGGCCGGGCGGCGGCGGGGCCCGGGGCGGTCCAGGAAGGACCGGGGCCGCCGGCGAAAGTTCGGGTCCGGGGATTCTAGAACGCACGGGCGGACATCGCGTGCACATCGCGAGAAAAACAAAACGCCGGCACGGGGCCGGCGTTCTGCGTGCGGAATGCAAGATTGCGTCAGCCCTTCCAGCGCCCCAGCGCGGCCAGGCCGTTGTCCTTGGCGCGGGCATAGACCGTTTGCTGCGCCGCGGCGAAGTTGCCGGCCATGTCCTTGGACCACAGCGTCAGCGCCGCCGACTGCATCGCGCGGCCGTAGCTGAAGCTCAGCGGCCACGGCTTGGGGCCCAGCTGGTTCATGGCATTGAGGTGGGCGGTGGCGGCCTGGTCGCTCTGGCCGCCCGAGAGGAAGACGATGCCCGGCAGGGTCGCCGGCACCGCCGACTTCAGGCAGCGCAGCGTCAGCTCGGCCACGTCCTCGACACTGGCCTGCTCGGGGCAGTCCTTGCCCGACACGACCATGCTGGCCTTGAGGATGGTGCCTTCGAGCATGACGTTGAAGTCGTACAGGGCGCCGAACAGCGAGCGCAGGGTGACCTCGGTGACCTCGTAGCAGGTGTCGATGTCGTGGTCGCCGTCCATCAGCACCTCCGGCTCGACCATCGGCACGATGCCGGCCTCCTGGCACAGGGCCGCGTAGCGGGCCAGGGCGTGGGTGTTGGCGTCGATGCAGGTGCCCGAGGGCATGTCCTCGCCGATCGCGATCACGGCGCGCCACTTGGCGAACTTGGCGCCCAACCTGGCGTATTCCTTCAGGCGCTCGCGCAGGCCGTCCAGGCCTTCGGTGACCACCTCGCCCGGGAAGCCGGCCAGGGGCTTGGCGCCCAGGTCGACCTTGATGCCCGGCAGGATGCCGTTGTCCATCATGACCTTGGTGAAGGGCACGCCGGCGCGGGTGGACTGGCGCAGGGTCTCGTCGTACAGGATGGCGCCGGAGATGTAGTCGCCGAGCTTGGGCGTGGTGAGCAGCATCTCGCGGTAGTTGCGGCGGTTCTCCTCGGTGCACTCGATGCCGACGCCGTCGAAGCGCTTCTTGATGGTCGCGGTCGATTCGTCGATGGCGATGATGCCCTTGCCCGCGGCCACCATGGCCTGGGCGGTGTCGGCAAGCTGGTCGATGCTCATGGTCGGTGTCCCGGGGTGGCTGGAAAGCCGGCGATTATACCCTGCCCCGGCATACCCGGCCCGGCACGGGCCGCCGGGGGCTCAGAGCTCGCCCAGGCCCTCGGCCCGGCCGCCCGGGCCGACCTGCAGCAGGCGCAGGGTATTGGTGGCGCCGTGCAGCTCCATGTGGTCGCCGCTGGTGATGATCACCCGGTCACCCTCGGCCAGCAGGCCGGTCCCGTGCAGCTGGGCGATGGCGCGGCGGGCGGCGTCGCGGGTGGACAGGCCGGCGCTGTCGAAATCGATCGGGAAGACGTCGCGCACCAGGCCCATGCGCCGGCGGGCGCCATCGTGGCGCGAGAGCCCGAAGATCGGCACCGAGGAGCGGAAGCGCGAGAGGTAGCGGGCCGTGCCGCCCGATTCGGTCAGGGCCACGATGGCACGCACGTGGATGTGCTCGGCCAGGAACATGCTGGCCATCGCGATGGCCTGGTCGGCGCGTTCGAGGTTGCGCGGGGCCTTCTCGAAATCGGTGTCGTGGTCGAACTGGCGCTCGGCGCCCAGGCAGATGCGCGCCATCGCCGCCACCGCCTTCACCGGGAAGCTGCCCGAGGCGGTTTCCGCCGACAGCATCACGGCGTCGGTGCCGTCGATCACCGAGTTGGCCACGTCCAGCACCTCGGCGCGGGTCGGGATCGGGTTGTCCACCATCGACTGCAGCATCTGGGTGGCGGTGATGACGATGCGGTTGTGCTCGAGCGCGGTGCGGATGATCTTCTTCTGCAGGCCCGGCAGTTCGGCATCGCCGATCTCCACGCCCAGGTCGCCGCGCGCCACCATCACCACTTCCGAGGCCTGGGTGATCTCGACCAGGTTCTCGATGGCCTCGGCGCGCTCGATCTTGGCCACCATGAAGGCATCGCTGCCGGCGGCGCGGGCGAGCGCGCGCGCTTCCTCGATGTCGGCCGCCGAGCGGCAGAAGGACACCGCGATGAAGTCCACGCCCAGGCCGGCGGCGATCCGGATGTGCTCGCGGTCCTGGTCGGTGAGTGCGCCCAGGGACAGGCCGCCGCCGAGGCGGTTGAGGCCCTTGCGGTTGCTCAGCACGCCGTCGGTGAGCAGGCGGCAGTGGATGTGGGCGCCTTCGACGGCGGTGACTTCCATCGCCACCAGGCCGTCGTCGAGCAGCAGGGTGTCGCCGGCGTGCACGTCGTTGACCAGGCCCAGGTAGCTCACGCCCACCTGGCGCGCATCCCCGGGCGGCGCGTCGGCGCGGCAGACCAGGGTGAAGGCCTGGCCGGCGCTGAGCGCGACCTTGCCCTCGGAGAATTTCTCGATGCGGATCTTGGGGCCCTGCAGGTCGGCCAGGATGCCCACCTCGCGGCCGGCGCGGACGCCCGCCGCCCGCACCTGGGCGACGCGCTCGGCGTGCTGCCCGGGCGTGCCGTGCGAAAAATTCATGCGCACGCAGTTGACGCCGGCGCGAACGAGCTCATCGAGCACGCCGGGGGCATCGGTGGCGGGGCCGAGGGTGGCGAGGATCTTGGTGCGGCGCAGGGCGTGGTCCATGGCGGTCGGGCGCGATGTCGTCGTCGGGATGTGTCCGCGCCTACGCTAGCACGGCGGGACGGCGGTTCCGCGTCGCTCAGGCGAGCAGCGCGGGCAGGTCGGCGGGCCGTTCCGCCAGGCGGGTGGCGCCGGCTTCGCGCAGTTCGGCCTCGCCGCCGAAACCCCAGAGCACGCCCACCGAGTCCATGCCGTGGTGGCGCGCGCCGTGGATGTCCATGTGCCTGTCCCCGATCATCCAGGCCCTGTCCGCGGACAGGCCCAGCCGCGAGAGGGCCTCGGCGATCAGGTCGGGCTTGTGGCTGAGGCGGCCGCAGGCCGTGGCGCCGATCACGTCTTCGAAAAGGTGGCCGAAGGGCAGGTGCGCGAGGATGCGGCGCGCATGCGGTTCGTTCTTGGCGGTGACCACGGCCAGGCGGTGGCCGGCGCCGGCCAGGCCCGCCACCACCGCGCCGATGCCCTCGTAGACGGTGTGTTCGCGCCAGCCGATCGCTTCGAAGCGCTCGCGGTAGAGCTCGACCGCACGCTCGGTGCGCGCGGCGTCGCCGCCGAGCAGGGGCCCGAAACTGTCGCGCAGCGGCGGTCCGATCCAGCGGCGCAGCTCGGCTTGGCCGGGCACCGGCTCGCCCAGGCCTTCGAGCGCGTGGGCGACGCAGCGGGTGATGCCCTGCGCCGAATCGATCAGGGTGCCGTCGAGGTCGAAGAACAGGGCCGCCACGTCAGCCGGCACGCGCCTTCAGCGCCGTCACCGCCGGCAGCTCCTTGCCCTCGCAGAACTCCAGGAAGGCGCCACCGCCGGTGCTGATGTAGCTGATGCCCCGTTCGACGCCGTACTTGTCCACCGCCGCGAGCGTGTCGCCGCCACCGGCGATGGAGAACGCCTGCGAGTCGGCGATCGCATGCGCCAGCACCTGGGTGCCCTTGCCGAAGGCATCGAACTCGAACACGCCGACCGGCCCGTTCCAGACCACGCTGCCGGCCCGGGCGATCAGCTGCGCATAGCGCGCGGCGGTCTCGGGGCCGATGTCGAGGATCATGTCGTCGGGACCGACCTCGGCCACGGCCTTCACGGTCGCCGGCGCATCGGCACTGAAGGCGGGCGCCACCACCACGTCGGTCGGCAGCGGGATGTCGGCGCCGCGGGCGCGGGCATCCGCCATGATCGCGCGGGCGGTGTCGAGCAGCTCGGTTTCGCACAGCGACTTGCCGACGGGATGGCCCATCGCGGCGATGAAGGTGTTGGCGATGCCACCGCCGACGATCAGCTGGTCGACCTTGGAGACCAGATTGCCCAGCAGTTCGAGCTTGGTGCTGACCTTGCTGCCCGCGACGATGGCCATGAGCGGCCGCGCCGGGGCCTCCAGGGCCTTGGCCAGGGCATCGAGCTCGGCCATCAGCAGCGGACCGCCGCAGGCCACCCGGGCGAAGCGGATCACGCCGTGGGTGGAGGCCTGGGCACGATGGGCGGTGCCGAAGGCGTCCATGACGAAGACATCGCACAGCGCGGCGTACTTCCTGGCGAGCGCCTCGTCGTCCTTGCCCTCGCCGACGTTCATGCGGCAATTCTCCAGCAGCACCAGCTCGCCCGGCTGCACCGACACGCCGTCCACCCAGTCCTTCAGCAGCGGCACCTCGCGGCCCAGCAGTTCCGACAGGCGCGCGGCCACCGGCGCCAGCGAGTCCTCGGCGGTCCAGGTGCCCTCCTTGGGCCGGCCCAGGTGCGAGGTGACCATCACCGCCGCGCCTTTCTCGAGCGCCAGGCGAATCGTGGGCAGGGCCGCGGTGATGCGCTGTTCGGAGCTGATGCGGCCGTCCTTGACCGGCACGTTGAGGTCTTCGCGGATCAGGACGCGCTTGCCGGCCAGGTCGAGGTCGGCCATGCGAAGGATGCTCATGCGGGGAACTCCGGGGCAGGAAAGCGGCATTTTCGCCCGCCGGCCGGGGCGCGGCAAACCGCGGGCCGTGGGAGAATGCGCGCCGATGGACGCCTTCCCCGCCCTGCCGGTGCTCGAATCGGACCGCCTGCGCCTGCGCCCGCTGCGCGCGGGGGACGCCGACGCGCTGTACGCCCTGTATTCCGATCCCGAGGTCGCCCGGTTCTGGAGCTTCCCGGCCTGGACCCGGCGCGAGCAGGCCGAGGCCTGGCTGGCCGAGCGCCTGCCCCTGGGGCCCCCTTCGGTTTATGCCTGGGCCCTGGCCACGCCCGACGACGTGCTGGCCGGCACCACGGCGCTGTTCGCCCTGGCCGGGCCGATGCACCGCGCGGAGCTGGGCTATTCGCTGCGCCGGGAACTGCAGGGCCGCGGCCTGGCGACGGAGGCGGTGAGGATGGCGTTGGGCTTCGCCTTCGGCCGCCTGGGACTGGAACGCATCGAGGCCGACGTGGATCCGCGCAACCTGGCCTCGTGCCGCCTGCTCGAGCGCCTGGGCTTCCGGCGCGAGGGCCTGCTGCGCAACCGCTGGCGCGTCGGCGGCGAGTTCGCCGACTCGGTGATCTTCGGCCTGCTGCGCGACGACTACCGGGAGGCGGCGTGAGCACGCTCGAGCAGGCCCTGGCGGCCCTGCGCCGCGGCGAGGCCATCGGCCTGCCCACCGAGACCGTCTACGGCCTGGCCGCCGATGCCTCGCGGCCCGAGGCGGTGCGGCGCATCTTCGCGCTCAAGGGCCGGCCGGCGGACCATCCGCTGATCGTGCACGTGGCCGGCGCCCCGGCCCTGGACGACTGGGCGGATCCGGTCCCGGCGGCCGCACGCCGGCTGGCGCAGGCGTTCTGGCCCGGGCCGCTGACCCTGATCCTGCGCAAGCGCGCCCAGGTGCCGGCGGAAGTCACCGGCGGCCAGGACACCGTCGGCCTGCGTTGCCCCGACCACCCGCTGGCGCTGGCCCTGCTGCAGGCCTTCGGCGGCGGGCTGGCGGCGCCCTCGGCCAATCGCTTCGGGCACGTCAGCCCCACCACGGCCGCGCACGTGCGCGCCGAGTTCGGGGAGCAGGTGCCCGTGGTGCTCGATGGCGGGGAGTGCCGCGTCGGCATCGAAAGCACGATCCTCGACCTGTCCGGCGAGACCCCGCGCATCCTGCGCCCGGGCATGCTGGGCCGCGACACCATCGAGGCCTGCATCGGCCCGGTCGGCCTGGGCCCGACCGGCGAGAGCCCGCGCGCCTCCGGCACGCTCGAGGCGCATTACGCCCCGCGCACGCCGATGTGGCTGCTGCCGCGCGAGGCCCTGGCGGCCACCGCCGCCGAGCAATCCACCCTGGGCCAGCGCGTGGAAGTGCTGGCCCTTGGCACGCTGCCGACCGGCGTCCAGGGCCTGGCCCTGCCCGCCGACCCGAGCGGCTACGCGCACGGCCTGTACGCGGGCCTGCGCGAACTCGACGGCCGCGGCGCCCGCCTGCTGCTGGCCGAACGCCCGCCGGAAGGCCCCGAGTGGCTAGCCCTGCACGACCGCCTCCGCCGCAGCGCCGCCGGCGCCGCCCTCCCCGCCGACGACCCTTGATCCGGCGGGGGTTGGGGAGAGGAGTTTGCCGCGGCCCGCTTTTGCATCCACGGTAAACGCGAAACCCCGGCGCGGGGCCGGGGTTTCGGGTGGGCGGTGCGCGGCGGGATTACCGGGCGGCCATCAGGGCCAGGGTGGTGTCGAGCATGCGGTTGGAGAAGCCCCACTCGTTGTCGTACCACGAGCAGACCTTCACCAGCGTGCCGCCCATCACCTGGGTCAGCGTGCTGTCGTAGACCGAGCTGTGCGGGTCGTGGTTGAAGTCCACCGACACCAGCGGCTTGGTGTTGAAACCGAGGATGCCCTTGAGCTCGCCCTCGCTGGCGGCCTTCACCACCGCGTCGATCTCTTCCTTGGTGGTCTCGCGCGCGGCGACGAAGGACAGGTCCACAACCGAGACGTTGATGGTCGGCACGCGCATCGAGAAGCCGGTCAGCTTGCCGTTGAGCTCGGGCAGCACCAGGCCCACGGCCGCGGCGGCGCCGGTCTTGGTCGGGATCTGCGACTGGGTGGCCGAACGGGCGCGGCGCAGGTCCTTGTGGAAGACGTCGGTGAGCACCTGGTCGTTGGTGTAGGCGTGGATGGTGGTCATCAGGCCGTGCACCATGCCGATCTTCCCGTGCAGCACCTTGGCCAGCGGCGCCAGGCAGTTGGTGGTGCACGAGGCATTGGAGATGACGGTGTCGGAAGCCTTCAGGGTGCCGTGGTTGACGCCGAAGACGACGGTGTTGTCCACGTCCTTCTCGCCCGGGGCCGAGATGATCACCTTCTTGGCGCCCGCGGCGATATGCGCCGAGGCCTTGGCCTTCGAGGTGAACAGGCCGGTGCACTCGAGCACCACGTCCACGCCCAGCGCGCCCCAGGGCAGCTTGGCCGGGTCGCGCTCGGCGCAGACCTTGATGCGGTCGCCGTTGACGATCAGGTCGCCGCCGTCCACCGATACCGTGCCGGGGAACTTGCCGTGGGCGGTGTCGTACTGGGTGAGGTGGGCATTGGTCTCGGCATCGCCCAGGTCGTTGATCGCCACGATGGTGATCTCGTGGTTGCGCTTGGACTCGTACAGGGCGCGGAGGATGTTGCGACCGATGCGGCCGTAGCCGTTGATGGCGACCTTGATGGACATGGGGACTCCTGGGGCCTGCGCGGCCGGGGCATGGGGTGGTGAGCGCGGCATTTTAGCAATCCCGCCGGGTCCTGGCCCACCCCGCCGGCGGTTTGACCTGGCTCAAGGCGGGCCTGGGCCGGCGGGCGGAGACTGGCGCCAGTTCCCCGCCTGACTGGAGTCCCACCATGCGCAAGACCCCGATGTTCGCCCCCTTGGCCCTGGCCGCCCTGGCCCTGGCCCTACCCGCCCAGGCCGCCGAGAAGGGTGACTGGACCTTCTCGCTGGGCGCCC
Organism: Arenimonas sp.; assembly: GCA_041919875.1. GTDB lineage: Bacteria > Pseudomonadota > Gammaproteobacteria > Xanthomonadales > Xanthomonadaceae > Arenimonas. Next base: position 2,261 of record JAYRTA010000023.1, on the reverse strand, counting down.
ATGTCGTGGCCCCGACCTCCGGCAACGGCAGCCTGGCCGGCGGCGCCCTGGACGCCGACGTCGGCAACGACTGGCGCCCGACCGTGACCGCCGAGTACTTCTTCAGCCCGAACTGGGGCCTGGAAGTCCTGGCCGCCCTGCCCTTCGAGCACGACATCGCGCTCAATGGCGTGCGCGCAGGCAGCACCAAGCACCTGCCGCCGACGGTGTCGATGCAGTACCACTTCAATGGCGAGAAGGTCTCGCCCTTCATCGGCCTGGGCCTGAACTACACCGCGTTCTTCGACGAGGAGACCACCGGCCCGCTCGCCGGCACCGAGCTGTCGCTGGACAACTCCTGGGGCCTGGCGGCACACGTGGGCCTGGATTTCGCCATCGGCGGGAACAAGGCCCTGCGCGTGGACGCACGCTGGATCGACATCGATACCGACGTGGCCGTGAACGGCGGCGGCGTGGGCACCGTGAACATCGACCCGATGGTGTACGGCGCGGCCTTCGTCTGGACCTTCTGATCCGGGGATGGCGGCGAGGTGGTGCGCGCGCGGTGCGGCTGGCGTAAAGTCCGCGGCCATGAAACGCCACCTCCTCGCCGTCGTTTTCCTCCTGCTGTCGAGCCAGGCCCTGGCCTGGAGCAAGCAGGGCCACCAACTGGTGGGCGAACTCGCCCAGGCCGGCCTGACGCCGGAGGCGCGGGCCGCGGTCGACGACCTGCTGCGCGACGAACCGGTGCCCACGCTCGCGGGCGTGGCCACCTGGGCCGACGAGATCCGCGCCGAGAGCCGCGGCGCCGGCCATGCGCTCGGCGAGCGCTCGAGCCGCTGGCACTACGTCAACATCCCGCGCCAGGCCGGCTGCGACTACGTGCCGGCGCGCGATTGCCCGGACGGCAAGTGCGTGATCGCCGCGATCGCCGCCCAGCGCGCCGTGCTGGCCGACCCGGCGCAGCCGCGGCAGGCCCGCATCGAGGCGCTGAAGTTCCTGGTGCATTTCGTCGGCGACGCCCACCAGCCGATGCATGCCGGGCATCCGCACGACCGCGGCGGCAACGAGTACCAGCTCCAGTACCGCGGCAAGGCCTCCGGCCGCAACGAAGGCACCCAGCTGCACGGCGTCTGGGACTACTGGCTGCTGCAGAGCGCCCGGCTCGACAACGCCGCCTACGTGCGCAAACTGCAGGCACTCCCGCTGCCGGCCGACCTGGGCCTGGCGGGCGACCACCCGGGCCGCGACTGGACGCTCGAGTCCTGTCGCCTGATCGCCTCGGAGGGTCTCTACCCGGCCGGCCACAAGATCAACGACGCCTACTTCGACCGCTTCCGGCCGCTCGCCGAACGCCGCGTGCGCCTGGCCGGCGCGCGCCTGGCCGCCCTGCTCAACGACGCCCTCGCGCCCCGCTGAGGCGCCGGGCCCGCGCGGTGCGATACTGCCCGCGCCACCCGCGAGGACCCGCGCGATGAGGACCTGTGACACGCTCGATGCCGCCGTGGACGACCTGCTCCAGGCCGCGGGACCCCGCCTGGTGCTGGCGGCACCGCTGGGCCTGGGCAAGCCGCATCGCCTGCTCAATGCCATCACCCGGCGTATCGCCGCCGAACCCGCCCGGCACCTGCACCTGCTCACCGCGCTTTCGCTGACGCCGCCCGACGCTGGCCGGGGCCTGCAGCGGCGCTTCCTGCAGCCGTTCCTCGAACGGCATTTCGGCGCCGGGTTCCCCGCCCTGGACTATGCGCTGGCGATGCGCCGCGATGCGCTGCCGGCCAACATCCGCGTCGAGGAGTTCTACCTGCAGTCAGGCGCGCTGCTCGGTTCGCGCCAGGCGCAATCGGCCTACGTCAGCCTCAACTACACGCATGTCGCCCGCGCCGTGGCCAGCCGGGGCGTCAACGCCATCGTGCACAAGGTGGCGCGCGAACCCGGAGGCAGCCGCCTGAGCCTGAGCTGCAATCCCGACCTCACCTTCGACCTGCTGGATGAACTGGCGCGCCTGGGCCGGCCGCGGCCCTTCCTGGTGGCGGAAGTGGACCCGCAGTTGCCCTGGCTCGACGGCCCGTGCGCGGTGCCCGCCGACTTCTTCGACCGGGTGCTGGACCTGCCCGGCCCCGCGCCCGCCCTGTTCGCCCTGGTGCGCGAACCGGTGGGCGATGCCGACCACGCGATCGGGCTGTATGCCAGCACCCTCGTTCGCGACGGCGGCACCCTGCAGATCGGCATCGGCGCGCTCGCCGCGGCGCGGGGCCGGGCGCTGGTGCTGCGGCCGTCGG
>JAYRTA010000022.1:0-11621 GCA_041919875.1 Arenimonas sp. | reverse complement strand
CTGTGGGTCCTGGTGATCTACGTGACCATGGTCTACGGGCCGATCGCCGCCTACCTGGTGGAGCTGTTCCCCACCCGCATCCGCTACACCTCGATGTCGCTGCCCTACCACATCGGCAACGGCTGGTTCGGTGGCTTCCTGCCGGCGATTTCCTTCGCCCTGGTGGCGGGCACGGGCAACATCTACTACGGCCTGTGGTATCCGATCGGCATCGCGCTGATGACCCTGGTGATCGGCTCGATCTTCCTGCGAGAAACCAAGGACACCGTCATGCACCACCACTGATCGCCGGCGCCGGGGCCAGGGGCCGGCGCTCGCCGGCCCCTTCCCGCGCCCGCCGGGCCATCAGTCGGCGATGCACTCGAGCCAGTTGTCGTTGGTCAGCGTCCAGCTCTGGTTTCCGCACATCTTCACGCCGCGCACCACGCAGGCATCGCCGTCCTCGTCGACCAGCTTGATGTCGTAGGTGTCGCAGGACACGCCGCCGAGCTTGAGCGACTGGCCGCTGCGCAGGATGTCGTCCTCCAGCTGGTCCGGGCCCCACTCGCGCGAGTCGCTGGAGGAAATGAAGATCTGGTAGATGTCCCAGAGGCTTTCGTTGCGGATGGTGAAGTCGGCGGCATTCGCCACCGGACCGCCCGCGGCGGGGGCCGCCCCCACCCGCCCGGGTTTCTGGGTGGCGGCCCCGGGGGGGGGGCGGGCAACATTCCCGGCCCGGGACCATTCTGGCCGAGCGGCGGCCCGTCGGGGAGTTCACCCCCCCCCCGATCGCGGGGATGGCGTCCGCGGACATGTCCGGAAACCGGCGTGGACATCGCGCCTAAGGCACATCCCAACGGATCCGCGGCGGGCCGAGACTGGCCATCCCCCATGCCACGGAGCAGACCGATGCCACGCCCCGCCCGCCTTTCCCGCTGGATCGCCGCCCTCCTGGTGGCCAGCGCGCTGCGCGCCTTCGCCGCCGAGCCCTCGCCGCCGCCCGCCGACGACCTCTCGCCCCTGTCGGACGAGTTCAACCGCGAGGGCGGCCTTGAAGGCTGGGCCGCCTTCCACGACGCCTACGGGTGGCCGGACAAGGTCAAGCAGGTGGACGTGGGCCGCACCACGCCCGGGGCGCTGACCCTGCAGCCGTTCGACAGCGCCTGGGTGCGCGACCTGGTGGCGCCCTTCTACTACCGCACCGTGCATGGCGATTTCGACGTGCGCGCCCGCGTGCGGGTGCGCGGCGCCGGCGGCGACATCCCGGGCGGCACCTGGTCGCTGGGCGGCCTGATGGCGCGCGTGCCCAATGCCAACAGCGCCACGCAGTGGCAGCCGCGGCGCGAGAACTGGCACTTCCTCACCACCGGCGTCGGCCACGTGCGCGGCGAGCAGATGACCGAGAGCAAGGGCACCTACAACAGCTACTCCTCGCTCAAGCTCCGCCCGGCGCCGACCGGCTGGATGGAGCTGCGCCTGGTGCGCGTGGGCATGTCCCTGGTGGCGCTGGTGCGGCCCGAGGGCGAAACGCGGTGGCAGGTGCGCGACCGCTGGTACCGCATGGAGAACCGGCCCGACATGCAGGTGGGCCTGATCGCCTACACCACCAGCGACGACACCCGTCCCGCGGGCCCGGAGGACCCCGAGCGGATCAACGCGGCAGTGAACCGCGAGGCGCGCACGGACATGATGCTGGAGGTCGACTGGATCCGCTTCGCGCGGCCGGCGCTGCGCGGCGAGAACGACTGGTACCGGCAGGTGCGCGCCAACCCGATCGCCGACCCGGGCGTGGACGACGCGCAGGTCCTGGCCTGGCTGGGCGACTGAACCCCCGCTGGCGTGCCCGCCCGGAAAAGGAAGGGCCCGCTCGCGCGGGCCCTTTCGTCCGTCCGGACGGCGCGGGCTTCAGGCGCGCGCCGGCGCCATCGCATAGCCCTTCAGGCGCACCGAGAACTCCTCGAGCGCGCGGATGCCGGAGGCTTCGGCTTCGGCGCACCAGGCACGCAGGGCCTCCATCTTGGCCTCGGCCTCGGCGCTCTTGAGCTCGTAGATCGCCAGCAGGCGCTGGCGGAACTCGATCAGGCGCTGGGTCTGCGGGCGCTCGGCGATCCAGGCGCTGAACTTGGCCCGGTGCGACTCGTCGAGCCAGCGGCCCTCGCTGCGGAAGGCGCGGCGCAGGCGGCCCGGCAGGTCCTTGGCCTCGGCCTGCAGGTGCGGCTTGAGCACCATCGCGTAGTAATCGGTGGCCACCTGCCAGCGGTGCACCATCATCGCCTTGAGCGTCTCGGCGTCGGGCACGTGGATGTTCGGGCGCAGGTCGAGCTGCGGCGCGACGCGCAGCACCTTGGCCAGGCCGAGCATCTCGAAGCCGCGGATCACCGCCCAGCCGATGTCGAACTCGTACTTGCGCAGCGCGAACTTGGCCGAGCTGGGGAAGGCGTGGTGGTTGTTGTGCAGTTCCTCGCCGCCGACCCAGAAGGCCCAGGGCGTGAGGTTGGTGGCGGTGTCGGCGGTGTCGAAGTTGCGGTAGCCCCACCAGTGGCCCAGGCCGTTGATGACGCCGGCCGCCCAGAACGGGATCCAGGCCATCTGCAGCGCCCAGATCGCGATGCCCGGCACGCCGAACAGGGCGAGGTTGATGAACAGCATCAGGCTCGGGCCGAGCGAGGGAATGCGGGTATAGAGCGCGCGCTCGATCCAGTCGTCCGGCGAGCCCTTGCCGTACTTCTCCAGCATGTCCTTGTCCAGGCGCGCGCTCTGGTAGAGCTCGACGCCGCGCCAGAGCACGCGGTTGATGCCCAGGAAGCGCGGGCTGTGCGGGTCTTCGTCGGTCTCGCACTTGGCGTGGTGCTTGCGGTGCACCGCCGTCCATTCCTTGGTGACCATGGCCGTGGTGAGCCAGGCCCAGAAGCGGAAGAAGTGCTCGATCACCGGGTGGAAATCCACGCCGCGGTGGGCCGCGCTGCGGTGCAGGTACAGGGTGGTGGTCATGATGGTGAGCTGGGTCACCACCAGGAAATACACCGCCATCTGCCAGAAGCTGGCCTGCGTGAAACCGCGGGCAAGCCAGTCGAGGAACTCGGGGGACATGCGGACTCCGGGGAAAGATGAACGCGGTGCCGGCGTGGCACGGTCGGGATGATGCCCGCCGGGGGAGGCGCCGTCACCCTGCGACCGGGTATGGAGGCGCCGCGGGCCCGCCGCAAGGGGCCCGCGCCTGAATCCGTGTTCAGCCGCGCGCGGGGGCCCCGTCCGGATCGCGCGGATCGCGGGTCTCGCGCGCCTTCGCCAGTCCCTCGGGCAGGTCGCGCACGTGGATGTCGAGCTGCGGGAAGGCGAAGCCGATGCCGTGCTGTTCGAACAGCTCGACCAGGCGCAGGTTGATCTCGTTGCGCGCGGCCAGGCGGTCGGACATCTGGCCGACGAAGACACGCAGCTCGAAGTCGAGGGAGTTGGCGCCGAACTCGAGCAGCCAGCTGCGCGGGCCGGGCGATTCGAGCACGCGCGGGTTCTCCTGCGCCGCCTGCATCAGCAGCCGGTGCACGAGGGCCGGATCCGTGCCGTAGTCCACGCCGACCTTGAAGGTCAGGCGCGTGGTGGTGTCGCTGAGCGTCCAGTTCACCAGCTGGCCGGTGATGAAGCTCTTGTTGGGCACCACGATTTCCTTGTTGTCGAAATCCAGGATGGTGGTCGCGCGGGTGCGGATGCGGGTGACGGTGCCGTCGAGGTTGTTGACGGTGATCACGTCGCCGACGCGGAAGGGCCGTTCGAACAGCAGGATCAGGCCCGAGACGAAGTTCGCGAAGATCTCCTGCAGCCCGAATCCGAGGCCCACCGTGAGCGCCGCCGCCAGCCACTGCAGCTGGTCCCAGCGCGCGCCCAGCAGGCCCAGGCCGGCCACCGCGCCGACCAGCACGATCAGGTAGCGGCTGACGCTGGTGAAGGCGTAGCGCGAGGCCGAATCCATGTGCACGCGCGAAAGCAGCCCGATCTCGATCAGGCCCGGCAGGTTGCGCGCGGCCACGTAGGTCAGGGCCAGCACCAGCAGGCCGACCGAGACCGCCAGCAGCGTGATCGACTCGGGCGTCGGCGCGCCGTCGGCGCCCGTGCCGGTGACGGTCCAGAGCACCACCGAGTCGAAGCGGAAGAAGGCCGGGATCACCGGCGTCCACACCAGCAGCAGGCCCAGCACCAGCAGGGTCAGCTTGACGGCGCGCACCAGCCGGCGCGTGTGTTCGCCGACTTTCTCGAGCGTGATGTCCTCGTCCAGTTCGACCGGCAGCGCCTCGCCCACCTCCGGGTCCGCCTCGCCGCCGGCCTGGGCGGCCTCGGCCTCGGCTTCGCGGCGCTGTTCGAGCCGCTTGAGCGCCAGCCGGCGCTCGCCCAGCACGAACCAGCGCGAGAGCAGCCCGTGCAGGACCGCCACGCCCGCCACCACGCCCACGCTGGCGAACTGCGCGTTCATCACGATCGCCGAGGTGTACAGGTGTCCTTCCAGGGCCGCCGCGGGAATGCCAGACCTGCTCGGGCGCGAACAGGTCCCAGATCGCCCAGGCGGCCACGCCGGCCGCCGCCACCAGCGCCAGGCGCGCCGAGACGGAGATGGCCAACTCCTGGTTGCGGGTGAAGCCGAGCACGATGACGAAGTACAGCGGCAGCAGCAGCAGCGAGAGCCGGCCGGGCACCCAGCGCGCCATCGCCTCCCGGCGCGGGCGGGTCCAGCGGAAATGCGCGTGCGCCAGGCCGCGCTCGCGCACCAGCCAGCCCAGGAAGGCCAGGGTGAAGGCCGGCAGCGCCGTGGCGCGCAGGGCGGTGCCGAGCGAATCGCTGAACTTCCCGTCCTCGCCGACCTGGCCCATCCAGTGGCCGGCCACCACCAGGGTCAGGGCCAGCGGCAGCGCCGCCAGCACGGTCCAGCCCAGGGTTTGCAGGGTGCGGCGGTAGCGGTCGCGGCGCACGTCGCGCACGTTCTGCGACAGCCGCTCGAGCCGGGCCGGCGCCCGCGCGCGCAGCATCCAGAACAGGACCAGCAGGGCCAGGCTGGCGACGAAGGCCAGCGGCTGGCCGCCGATGCTGCGCCCCAGCAGCTCGAAGGTGGTGGCGAAGCGCGAGGGCTTGACGAGGTCCTGCAGGCCGGCGGGCAGCTGGGCCAGCCAGGCCAGGTCGACCGGGGCGTGGCTGCGGATCCAGAGCAGCTGGCGGGCCAGCAGCAGGCTCAGTTCGAGGTTGGCGTCCTGGCGGTCGAGCAGGGCGCGCTCGGTCTGTTCGAGCGTGGCGATGCGGCGCCAGGCCAGGGGTTCGAGGCGGTCGGCCAGTTCGCGCTGGCGCTCGAGGCCGGCGCCGACCGCGTCGGTGTCCACGCGCGCGACGGTCGCGCCGTCGTCGTCGGTGCCGGTGCCGGCGGCGAGCAGGCGCTGGCGCGTGGCGGCCGACAGGTTGTCGAGCTCGCGCTGCTGTTCGTCCAGGTCCACCAGGCGCAGGCGCAGTTGGGCCAGGGCGTCGCGGACCGAGGCCAGGCGGGCGGCGAGCCGCGATTCGGGTTCGAGCCGGCGCAGCTCCGACCACAGCCAGGTGCCGACCTGCGGGCTTTGGCCGCCGAGCTCCAGGCGGGTGCGGGCGTCGCGCAGGCCGGCCTGGTCGCGGGCGAGTTCGGACTGGGCCTGGGCGAGCACGTCGCGTTCGCGCGACAGGGCTTCGTTCTGGCGCAGCAGTTCCTCGCCCAGCGCAGCGTTCTCGGCGGCCAGTTCGGCCAGCGGCGAACCGGCGCCGGCGGCGGCGGCCGACTGCTCGGCCAGCGACCGGGCCAGGGCCTCGAGCTCCTCGCGGCCGCGCTGGGCGATTCGGTCGCGCAGCAGGGCCAGGCGCGGTTCGCGCAGGCTGATGCGATGGCGCAGGGCGCGCAGCTCCAGCTCGGCCACGCGCTGGCGGGTGCCGGCGGCGTCCTGCTGGGCGAGGCGCAGCTGCAGTTCGGCCTGCACCTGGTCGCGTTCGGCCTCGCGGCGCAGGCGGCGGGCGTCGCTGAGCGCGGCGGGTTCGTCGGCCGGCGCCTGGCGGGGCGTCGAGAGGTCCTGCAGGCGCTGCTGCAGCTCGACCACGGGGGTGGTGCCCGAGCGCGGCTGGGCGAGGCTGGTGGCGAGCTCGCGCATGATCTGGTCGCTGCGCTCGCGCAGGCCGTCGACCGTGCGACGCTCTTCCTCCAGCGCCGCCTCCAGGGCCTCGACGCCGGCCCCGGCCGGCAGGTCGGCCTGCCAGGCCGCGAGGGACCGGCGCGGGTCCTCGGCCAGCTGGCGCTCGAAACCGCGGCTGCGTTCCGGCACGTCCGCCAGTTCGGCCTCCAGTTTCGCCAGCTGGTCTTCCAGCGCCGCGGTTTCGGTGTGGGCGGCCTCGGTCGCGTCCAGGGCTTCGCCCAGGGCCTTGGCCTGGGGCTCGGCGAGGGTCGAGGCCATGCCGCGCAAGGTGTCGAGCGGGGTGCCGGACTGGGCCAGCACGGCGCCGGGCAGCAGCAGGCTGGCCAGGGCCAGGGCGAGCCAGCGGGCCGGGGCCGGCGGGGTTCGGGGGGCGCGGATCGACATCGGCCTAGGCTAGCCCCCACGGCGTGACGGGGGCAATTGAGGCCGGCCGGCGCGCCGGGCGACACTGGCGGCATGCCCGAACTGCCGGAAGTCGAAACCACCCGCCGCGGCCTGGCGCCGCACGTCGAAGGACGGCGCATCACCGGCGTGGTGCTGCGCCGCCCCGACCTGCGCTGGCCGATCCCGCCGGCCCTGGTGCAGGCGCTGCCGGGCCAGCGCGTACTGGCCGTGCGCCGGCGCGCCAAATACCTGCTGGTGGATACCGCGCCCGGCAGTGCCCTGCTGCACCTGGGCATGAGCGGCATGCTGCGCGTGCTGCCGGCCGGTACGCCGGTGGCCGCGCACGACCACGTGGACCTGGCCCTGGAGTCCGGCCGGGTGCTGCGCTTCACCGATCCGCGCCGCTTCGGCTGCCTGCTCTGGCAGCCCGCGGGCGAGACCCACGCCCTGCTCGCGGGCCTGGGGCCGGAGCCGCTGTCGGCGGACTTCGACGGCGATTACCTGTTCGAGCGCAGCCGCGGCCGCAAGGCGCCGGTGAAGACCTTTCTGATGGACCAGGCGATCGTGGTCGGCGTGGGCAACATCTATGCCGCCGAAAGCCTGTTCCGGGCCGGCATCGCCCCCGACCGCGCGGCCGGATCGGTCAGCCGCGGGCGCTACGCCCGGCTGGCGGCGGCGGTGAAGGACATCCTGGCCCACGCCATCACCCGCGGCGGCACGACCTTGCGCGATTTCCTGAACGCGGACGGCGCACCGGGCTATTTCGAGCAGGAACTGGCCGTCTACGGCCGCGAGGGCGAGCCCTGCCGGACCTGCGGCCGGCGCCTCCGCGACGGGCGCATGGGCAACCGGGCCACCGCCTGGTGCCCCGGCTGCCAGCGTTAGCCGGGGCGGGCAGGATGGGGCCGCGGCGCGCGGCCGGGCGGCTCCCGGCCGGGCCGGGTCCGTTATAGTGTCGCCAGCCCGCGCAGACGGGTTCCGGGGAACCATGAACGAGACCGCAGAAATCACCCAGTGGCTCAGTGCGGCCCGCGCCGGCGACCGGTCGGCGCTCGACCGCGTGCTGGCCACGCTGTACCGCGAACTGCACGGCATGGCCCGGCGCCAGCTGGGCGGCCAGCAGCACGGGCATACGCTCGACACCACCGCCCTGGTGCATGAGGCCTACCTCAAGCTCGCCGGCCGCGCCGAGGCCGAGTTCGAGGACCGCGCCCACTTCTTCGCCTACGCCGCCAGCGCCATGCGCTCGGTGGTGGTGGACTACGCCCGCCAGCGCCTGGCGGTGAAGCGCGGCGGCGACCTGCACCGCGTGACCGAACTGCCCGAGGACGCCGGCGGCGGCATGCGCCTGGACGAGGACATGCTCGGCCTGGACGTGGCCCTGAACAAGCTGCACGACCTCGACCCGCGCCTGGCCCAGGTGGTGGAGATGCGTTACTTCGCCGGCCTGTCGGAGACCGAGATCGCCGGCCTGCTCAAGCGCTCCGAGCGCAGCGTGCGCCGCGACTGGCAGAAGGCGCGCATGTTCCTGCTGGCGGCGCTGCAGGGCTGACCCCGGGCGCGCGTGGACAGCAAGCGCTGGGCCGAGCTGTCCCCGCTGCTCGACGAGCTGCTTGAGCTCGAGCCCGCGCACCGGCAGCCGCGCCTGGACCAGCTGCGCGCCGCCGACCCCGAACTGGGCGAGGAGCTGGCGCGGCTGATCGCGCTCGAGGACGACCGCCCGGATTTCCTCAGCGAATCGCTGGTGGACGCCGCCGCGTTCGCGCCGCAGCCCGGGCAGTCGGTCGGCCCGTACCGGCTGGAGCGGCTGCTGGGCGAGGGCGGCATGGGCCAGGTCTGGCTGGCGACGCGCGCCGATGGCCTCTACCAGCGGCGCGTGGCGGTGAAGCTGCTGCGCCCGGGCCTGGGCGATGCCGGCTTGCGCCAGCGCTTCACCCGCGAACGGCAGATCCTGGCGCGCCTGGGCCATGCCCACATCGCCCGCCTGCTCGACGCCGGCATCAGCACCGACGGCCAGCCCTACCTCGCGCTCGACTACGTGCAGGGCGAGGCCATCACCCAGTACGCGGCCGGCCTGGGCCTGCCGGTGCAGGCGCGGCTGAAGCTGTTCCTGCAGGTGTGCGCGGCGGTGAGCCACGCCCATGCCAACCTGGTGGTGCACCGCGACCTCAAGCCCTCGAACATCATGGTGACGCCGGCCGGCGAGGTCTGCCTGCTCGATTTCGGCATCGCCAAGCTGCTCGACGAACCGGCCGGCGAAGCCGGCGCCATCACCGGCACCGGCACGCGCGCCTTCACCCTGTACTACGCCGCGCCCGAGCAGCTGCGCAACGGCGTGATCACCACGATGACCGACGTGTACTCGCTCGGCGTCGTGCTGTACGAGCTGCTCACCGGCCGCAAGCCCTACGACGCCGCGCGCGCCACCGACGCGGCCTGGGAGGAAGCCATCCTCACCGCCGACCCGGTGCGCCCCTCGGTGGCGGCGCACCGCCAGGCGCGCGACCAGGGCACGGCGCACCCGCGGCGGGTGCCGCGCGAGCTGGCCGGCGACCTCGACAACATCCTGCTCAAGGCCCTGGCCAAGGCGCCCGAGGACCGCTACGTCTCGGTCGAGGCCCTGGCGCAGGACCTGCAGCGGCACCTGGACGGCGAGCCCGTGCACGCACGGCCGCAGGGCCTGGCCTACCGCGCGGGCAAGTTCTTCCGGCGCAACTCGCTGGCGATCGCCGGCGTCTCGGCGATCGGCCTGATGCTGGTGCTGGGCCTGGCCTCGGTGAGCTGGCAGGCCAACAAGGCGATCGAGGAAGCGCAGCGGGCGCAGGCGATGCAGGATTTCGTGGTGGCGCTGTTCGAGAACACCGACCGGGCCGGCGGCGGCAGCCTCGACGTGCGCACGCTGCTCGACGCCGGCGCGCGGCGCGCGGACACCGAGCTGGTCTCGCAGCCCCGCTCGCGCGCCGAGCTGCTGGGCTTGCTCGCGCGCCTGCGCCTGGGCCTGGGCGACGACCGCGAGGCGCTGATGCTGCTCGATCGCCAGGCCGGCCTGCTCGCCACCCTGCCCGAAGCCGACGCCGTGCGCCTGGGGCTGGAATCGGCGGCGCTGCGCGGACGCGGCCTGCGCACGCTGGGCGCCGCCGGGGACTGCGTCGGCCACCTGCTGCCCTGGCTGCCCGTGGCGCAGGCGCAGGCCGGGCGCCATGCCCGGGTGGCGGCCGAGTTCCTCTCGCAGCTCGGGCGTTGCCATCGCGCGCTCGGCGGCACGGACGTGGCGCGCGACCTGTTCGGCGAGGCCCTTCGCCTGCGCGGCGGGCTCGACGATGCCAAGCCCATGCAGGCCGAGAGCCGCGCCGACCTCGCCGGCCTGCTCGCCGACGAAGGCAAGCATGCCGAGGCGGCCGAGGCGCTCTGGGCGGCGCTGGGCCTGCTGCGCGAAAGCACGGGCGACCGCACCGCGCTGGGCGTGGAGATCTGGCGCGGCCTGGGCGAACAGCAACAGCAGCTGGGCGACCTGCGCGAAAGCGAGGCGTCGTACCGCCAGGCGATGCAGATCGCGCTCGACCGGTTCGGGCTGGCGCATCCGCTCACCATCGACGTGCAGCGCGCGCTGGGGTCCCTGCTGATCGACGTGGGCAAGCTGTCGGAGGCCGAGCGCCTGCTCGGCCTGGCGCACGATCGCCTGCTGGCCCGCTTCGGCGCCGAACACGAGCTGATCGCGGAGTCCTGGCACCAGCTCGGCAGGCTGCGCTGGGAGCAGGCCCGGATGGACGACGCCAACGCGGCGCTGCAGCGCGGCCTGGCCCTGCGCCGCCGCGATGGCGGCTTGCGGCGGGCGCCGGAGATGCTGTGCAACATGGCCCGGGTGCAGTCGCGACTGGGGCAGCACGCGGTGGCCGAGGGCCTGGCGCGCGAATGCCTGAACCTGGCCCAGGCCCACCACCCGTCCCTGGTGGCGCTGTCGGAACGGCTGCTGTCCTGGCTGGCGCTGGAGCGGGGCGACATCGCGCAGGCGCGCGAGTGGCTGGAGGTGGCCGAAGGCATGGACGATCCGGATGCGCTGTATGCCCAGGTGGAACTGGCGCGGCTGCGGGTGCGCCTGTCGGTGGCCGACGGCCAGCTGCCGGCCGCGGAACGGGAGCTGGCGCGCCTGCGCGCCCTGCCCTGGCCGCCGGACATGGATGCCGCGCTGCGCACCTGGCGGGTGGACGCGATCCAGGCCGGGCTGCACTGCCTGGCCGGCCGGCTGGGCACCGGCCGCGAACTGATCGCGGCGACGCTGGCGGCCGTGAACGAGCAGGCGCCGGAGCGCCAGCGGCTGCTCGACGAATTGGCCTCGGAGGCCGGCGCCTGCGGCGCCAGCCGCTGATCAGTCCGGCCGGCCGAGCGGCAGCTGGGGCTGCTGCAGGTCGACGACGCCTTCGCCGGCCATCACCTTCTTGAACTCGCCGCGGCTGACCGAAACGTAGCGCTCGTTGCCGCCGATCTCGACCTGGGGCCCGTCCGACACCGCCCGGCCGTGTTCATCCACCCGCAGCACCATCGTCGCCTTGCGGCCGGTGTGGCAGATGGTCTTGATCTCGACCAGGTTGTCGGCCCAGGCCAGCAGGTATTGGCTGCCTTCGAACAGCTCGCCGCGGAAATCGGTGCGCAGGCCGTAGGCGAGCACCGGGATCTTCATGCGGTCGACGATCTCGGTGAGCTGCCAGACCTGGCGCTTGCCGAGGAACTGCGATTCGTCCACGAGCACGCAGTGCAGCGGGCCGTGGGCGGCGACATCGGCGCGGGCCAGGGCCTCGAGGTCGTCATCGGCGCCGAAGCCGGCCGCGTGCGCCTTGAGGCCGATGCGCGAGGCCACCACGCCGGCGCCGGCGCGGTCGTCCAGGCGCGGCGTGAGGATGAGCGTACGCATGCCGCGCTCGTGGTAGTTGTAGGCGCTCTGCAGCAGCGTGGTGGTCTTCCCGGCGTTCATCGCCGAGTAGTAGAAATAAAGCTTGGCCACGACAGGGTCCGGCGGCGTTCGGGGGCGGCCTTTTAGCCGCTCCCGCCCGTTGGTGCCCCGGCACTCGCCCA